>JABWAN010000495.1 GCA_013361015.1 Candidatus Zhuqueibacterota bacterium
GGCCAATTGCATCTCACCAGTAATGGCGGCAATCTTGTTATTCCCGTGCGCATTTTGGTTTCGAATAACGTGAGCGTGGCAGAGAATGAAACCGCATTGCCGGTAACGTTCCGCCTTGATCAAAATTACCCGAACCCGTTCAATCCGGAGACGCTGATTCGCTATGCGCTGCCGCACGAAAGCGAAGTTGTGTTGAACCTCTTTGACATAAATGGGCGGCACGTAGCGCGCTTGGTCGAGGGCCGGCAAGCGCCGGGCGAATATCGTGTGCGGTGGGACGGCCGCGATGCGCACGGCCAGCGCGTGCCAAGCGGCGTTTATCTCTATCGCTTCACCGCCGTTGCTTCGAACGGCGAGAAAACCACATTTACGCGGAAGCTGACGTTGATGAAATAATGGAGCAGACTTTCAGTCTGCGAATGAGGATTAACCCAAAGACCTTCCAGGTTTTGAAAAACTGGAAGGTCTTTTTTTTGATCCAAACCGATTTATATGCAAACCCAAGAAAGCTTGTAATCCTCAGCCTACAATCCTCCTTCCTTCTCGCCTAGCGTTTTATCCGCCTTCTGCCAATTTATTTGCCCCTGCCGGATTTTGTAACTTATGCCCAGCAAGCCGCAAGCAATGATGACTCACCTCAAAATAACTGGTGTCTGTCCGAAATCGCGGCCTTTTGAGAAGATGCTCCTGCAACGGCTTGGCCGTTGCATTAAAAACTAAGAGATTTCACGACCATCGAAGTTTTAGAAACCTCGGCTGAGCCGAGGTTGGAGCATTTTCGGACGGACACTAGCTAACTCTCAAAGCAAGGAGGTTTCGTGATGAAGGTCAGATTTAGAATTTTGTTTCCGGTGCTGTTGTTGCCGTTGGCGCTGCTGGTTCTCGCCTCGAGCCATGTCTTTTTCAACGGCAATGACGAAGGCGCGCGCGCCAAACTTGGCGAAAAGCGCATTTCCATTCGCAACAAGCTCAAGGGCGTAGCGCGCAAAGATGCGAGCATCAAATGGTTCACGGAGCAACGCAATTATCCTTATGGTTTCATTCCGGAAGACGCGGAGATTCGCGCGGTGGAAGACGTGCGCACGCGCATGATCCCGGAATTGCAGAGCAAGGGCTTTGCACTCGCGAAGGCTTCGGCGGCGCAATTGCATTGGGAATTTTCCGGGCCGGGCAACATTGGCGGACGTTTGCGCAGTTTGTTAATACATCCGCAGAATCCGAATTTGCTGTATGTCGGCTCGGTTTCCGGCGGCGTGTGGAAATCTACGGATGCCGGCGCAACGTGGACGCCGACGATGAATGATCTCATTACGCTGAATATTTCGGCCATGGTAATGAAGCCGGACGATCCGAACACGATTTATGCCGGCACGGGCGAGGGCTTTTTGAGCGACGGTTTGCCCGGCCGCGGTTTGTTGAAGACCACGGATGGCGGACAGACGTGGACGCGCAGCAGCGTCGCGAATGGACTGAATACGCCTTTCATTACCGCGCTTGCAGTGACGCCTGCGAATCCGAATGTGATTTTCGCCGCCGGGCGCGAAGCCGTGCCGCAATATTTGGCGAAACCCGCGGAAACCACGCCCGACCCCGGCCTCAGCGCGATTTTCAAATCTACGGATGCCGGCCAAACTTGGCAGGACGTGACCACGGGCAAGGGCATCGATCCGGTTCCGAATTTTCCTTTTGACAACATGGCCACGGACGTGGTCGTGAGTCCCACGGATGCCAACGTTGTCTATGGCTCGTTCGGAACGCACTTTGAATCCGGCGGCATTTGGAAATCCACCAATGGCGGACAAACGTGGACGCGTTTGGCGAACGGCTTGCCCAATCCCGCGGCTGCCAATCAAGGCTATGCGCGCATCAAACTGGCGATGGCGCCCTCGGACCCCAACATTCTCTATGCTTCGTTTACTTTTTTGAAAAGGCAAGGAGATACTTCCACGCTTCGCAACGGCGCCATGTTGGGCATTTGGAGAACGACGGATGCCGGCCAAACCTGGACGCAACTAACCACGCCGCAAACGATTGGGCAAATCAATATGCAAG
This sequence comes from Candidatus Zhuqueibacterota bacterium, assembly GCA_013361015.1. Classification (GTDB taxonomy): domain Bacteria; phylum Zhuqueibacterota; class Zhuqueibacteria; order Zhuqueibacterales; family Zhuqueibacteraceae; genus JABWAN01. Next base: position 2,053 of record JABWAN010000495.1, read on the forward strand.
ACGGCTACACGACGCCGCTGGGGCAGCAGGGCAATTACGACAATGCGCTTATCATACACCCCACGGATCCGAATATCGTGTTCGTGGCCGGCCTCGACATTTACAAAACCACGAACGGCGGCAACACGTGGTCACAAATTAGTTATTGGATCAAACGCAACGCCGAAAACTTGCCGTACGTGCATGCCGATCATCACGTGTTTGCGTTTGATCGCTCAACCAATCCACCCACGCTTTATAACGGCAGCGACGGCGGCATTGTGCGCACGCGGGACTTGGGCGCGAACTGGGAGAACCTCAATCGCGATTTGGGCGTGACGCAGTTCTATTATCTCGCCGTGCATCCCACGAACCCGAGCATCATGTTCGGCGGCACGCAAGACAACGGCACGCCGGCCTCGTTCGACGGCAACCGCAACAACTGGTTCGATATTACCGGCGGCGACGGCGGGCCTTCACATTTTGACTACAACGAGCCCACGACGTTTTATGCTTCCGTCTATCACGCCGCCATGACGCGCTATTACGAGATCGATTTCGCCTCGGGCACCGGGAAGACTAAAGAAATCGGTTTCACCGACGGCTCGAATGGCATCACGCAAGCCGATGTGAACGGTTCGGCTTTCTTTGCGCCTTTTGAGATTTCTCCCAACAATCCCAACACGCTGGTGTTGGGCACGAACCGTTTGTTGAAAACCACGAATCGCGGCGATAGTTGGACGCCGCTCTCCAATGCCGTGGGCGTGCCGATCGTTGCGGTGGCGATCGCGGAAGGCAATGATAACATCATTTGGCTCGCCACGCAAGCCGGGCAAAACAAGGCGCAAATCTACAAAACGGAAGACGGCGGCGGCAATTACGTCAATGTCACGAGCGCGAATATGCCCGATCGCTACGTGAGCGACATTGAGTTTGATCCCTCGAATACGCGCACGGTATACGTTTCATACAACGGCTACGGCACACCGCACGTATTCAAATCCACGGACGCGGGCGCAAATTGGACGAACGTGAGCAACAACTTGCCGGACGTGCCGGTGAATACCGTGCAGGTGCACCCGCAGCAGCCTAGTGTGATTTTCATCGGCACGGACATTGGCGTGTTCGTGAGTGAAGATGGCGGACAAGTTTGGCAACCTGCCAACAACGGTTTGCCCACGGTACCGGTGGTGGCTTTGATTCTGAATACCAATTTGAATAAAATTTTTGCAGGCACGCACGGCCGCGGCGCTTATTCCGCAGCGCTGACGGGCGGCGGCGCTGCCGTTTTGGAAGTTGATGCGCAATCCGTCACCATTAAAACCCGTCCGGGCAATATTGGAACGAGCACATTCAATCTCTCTAATCCCGGGACGGCCAATTTGAGTTTCAACATCGTGACGAGCGGCGGCTCAAGCAACGGCTTGCTGCCGCCCACACCGATTGACGCAATGCTCACGCCTCAACTCACCGGTTCGGATCAAGCACAGGCATTGCGCGCGCCGGCCGCAAAAATTTTAAATGCTACCGTGCAACCTGCGGCTTCCGCACAAGCGGCGCATGCTTCCGTTTTTGCAAGCGCGCAGGCTGCACCGCACGCGGAAGACGTGCTCATACTTGACGACGGCAACAGCACGCCGGATGATTTCATCGGGTTTAATGGCAGCAACGATTTGTACTGGATGAACAGCTTTCAACCTTTCGGTTTCAGCTTCAAGCTGGACGCGGTCGACTTCTACATGCGCACGGAAGGCGCAGCGCAAACCCCGGTACAAATCTCCGTGTTGGATGCGAATCTCAATAAGCTGGTGAGCGGCGCGGTCACGTTGAACCTCTCGCCGAACGGGCAGTGGTATCGCATCACGTTCAACAGCCCGATAACGTTCGGCGACGGCCAAGTTTTTTATCTGCAAATCGGCGCTGCGCGCGCCATCAATTTTCCCGCGGGCACGGATAAGAATGCGCAAGTGCCGAGCAGCAGCTATTACTTTGATCCGCAGATCAATCAGTTTTTATCGCTCAGCACGGTTTCCGGTTTTGAGGCCGGCGCGTTTTTGATTCGCGCTGTGGGCGTGAAAACCGGTCCGGCAAATCAACCGCCCATACCCATGGGCACGATTTCAAAGACCACTGCAAACGTGAACGAAACGATCACGTTCAACGGCGCGCTGTCTTTCGATCCCGACGGGCAGATCACGAAGCATGAATGGAATTTCGGTGACGGCAGCAGCAGCGCGCAAGCGGTTGCAACGCATGCGTACGCAAAAGCCGGAACGTATACGGTGACGTTGACCGTGACCGACAATCAAGGCGCGACCGGACAGGCGGTCGGCCAAGTGACGATCAACGGCCCGACGAATCAGCCGCCGGTGGCGCGCGCGCAAATTTCGCCAAACCCGGCGTTGGTGAATCAAACCATCACGTTCAACGCTTCCACTTCGTCCGATCCCGACGGCCAGATTGCGCAATACGCTTGGAACTTCGGCGACGGCACGAACAGCAATCAACAGATTGCAACGAAGAGTTACACGCAAGCCGGAACGTTCAACGTGTCTTTAACCGTGACCGACAACAACGGCGCAACCGGACAAATCACGGCGCAAGTGAAAGTCGACGCGCCGCCCTCGAGACTGACGGTTAGCCCGACGAGTGGCGCAGTACCCGTGAACGGCGTGCAGCTTATCACTGTGCGTTTCGATGCACAAGGCTTGGCGGAGGGGAATTATCAAGGCCAGTTGAGCATCACCAGCAACGGCGGCAGTCGTGTGCTTCCCGTGAGCATTGTGGTTTCGAATAGCGTAAGCGTGGAAGATAACGATCCCACTTTGCCGGTAACGTTCCGGCTCGAACAGAATTTCCCGAATCCGTTCAATCCCGAGACCACGATTCCGTATGCGCTGGCGCGTGAAAGCCAAGTTACTTTGCAGATTTTTGATTTGAATGGCAGGCAGGTGGCGCAGTTGGTGGAAGGCCGTCAAACTCCGGGCGAGTATCGCGTGCGGTGGGATGGCCACGCTGCGAGCGGCCATCGCGCGCCGAGCGGCGTTT
>JABWAN010000496.1 GCA_013361015.1 Candidatus Zhuqueibacterota bacterium
AGAAAGATATTTCCGTGGGCGTGTATCCGAATCCGTATCGCGTGCAAGCCACGTGGGACGGCAATCTCGAGCGCGACCGCAAGCTATACTTCTTCAATCTCCCCGCAAGCTGCGAAGTGCGCATATACACGCTTGCCGGCGATCTTGTAGATAGCTTCACGCATGATGCAACGAGCTATCAAGGCGAAGGCATTCAATGGACCGAAAAATTCTCGCGCGGCAATCGCGTCTATGCCGGCGGCGAGCACGCATGGGATTTGGTGACGAAAGACGATCAAGCGCTGGCTTCGGGATTGTACTTTTACACGGTGGAAGATAATACGACGGGAAAGGTGCAGAGGGGGAGGTTTTTGGTGATTAAGTGAAGCGGGCGTGCAAGATTATTGCTTTTCTGCTCCGTGCCATTTACTTTGTTCAATAAAATTCATGCCCGAAGTTTATCAGGAGCAACAGCCATGTCTCAACGTGTGATGATTGATTTGGAGATGCCGGCAGATCTCGCGCAATTCAAGCTTCCGCTAGCCGTCGATCAGCGTTTGCAGTATTTGCTAGACCGCCAAGATCAAGGCGAAACCTTAACGCTAGAAGAGAGAAAAGAAGCGGAAGGGTTGGTGGATCTCGCGGAGCTTCTTTCTTTGTTGCAAGTGCGCGCGCAACGCGTTGCGCAATCAACGGCTCATTGAACATGAGTTATATTCCCGCGAATCTACGCCGGCTCGTTATTCAAAGAGCAGGGGCGCGTTGTGAATACTGCCGCCTCGCCCAAGTCAGGCAGGAAGCCACATTTCACATTGACCATATCCTACCAATTAAACAGGGCGGTAAAACAATCGTCGAAAATCTGGCCCTCGCTTGCATGTCATGTTCGCTTCATAAAGCCGCCCGATTTAAAGCCCTCGATATTGTGAGCGGCGACGACGTTCAACTTTATAACCCTCGCCGCGACAGTTGGAATACCCATTTCGAGTGGCACGGCGATTATATCATCGGCTTGACTGCCACTGGCCGAGCGACTGTAGAAGCGTTGAAACTGAATCGCACATTGGCGCTCGCCATTCGACATGAAGAAGCGATGCTAGGCCGCCATCCGCCTGCATAAAATTCACTCTTAAAAGCAAGAGAGAGGTTTTAATTCACTCTAAAGCCGAAGGAGTTATGCAATGAAAACGATAGCGATCATCTTGGGCGCTTTGCTCTTAACTTATTAGGGCACTCTGTCGTATTCACAAATTTCAGAAGCAATCGATGGAATAAAAAGGCATGGGTTAAAATAATATCTTTCTGATGGCACATGGGCGATTGTTGCCGTAACCACTATCGCTGTTGTTGGAGCATTAATAGGCGGTGGGGTGGGATTTATTTTCGGTGGACTTGGCGGTATGATTTTAGGCACAATCGCAGGTGTAATTGTTGGAGGCGGAGGAGCTTTTTTGATTACCAATATCGTGACGAGTGAAGATTATGGGGTTATCGTTACGTTTCATTGCGCCGGATTAGCAATCTTCGGGGCGATCATGGGAGTGATCATGATAATCAAATCGCTTTGGGGTGTTGGCCAACCATAACGCTGGCCTGCAATCTTGCTTCGCAGCGGATTTGTTTGTATCATTTGCCACGTTTTCACAGGAAGGTTTCGCACTCGTCGCGTGAAGCTGCATCTCGGAGGAAAAGAAAAATGCCGAATGGCAAACTCTGGACACATCGTGACCGCTTCGGCAATGACATCTATCTGAGGGATGAACGCTGGGCACATATTATCGACCAAGAGAATCATCCCGAAATCGAGTCTTACTTTCATCTCCTATCTGAAACGGTGCGGCTAGGTCGGCGGCGGCAAGATGCTTATGATCCCAACGGCTACCAATACTATCGCGCGTTTCCAAGCTTGCCTGATGACAATACGCATCTCATCGTTTGTGTTCGTTTCCGTTGGGCTATAGATGCGAACGGCAACGCGCCGCGAAGAGAAGTTTGTAACCACCGCCTATTTCCAAGCTTCTGAGGAGTAGAACCATGCACGAAACTAAAATAAACTACGATCAAGAAGGTGACGTTCTTTATGTTTCTTTCGGGCGCAGCGAGCACGTCACTGGCATTGCGTTGGCGGACAATATTCTGCTCCGCCTTGATACTGGCAAGGCGGAGGCAACAACGCCCAAAGCCATCGGCTTGACCTTTATCAGCTTTTCTAAAATGCAAGAGCACCATCGCGATAAACCGTCGCGTGTGCCCATTGCCAATCTCCGTCATCTTCCCGAAGAGCTGTGGCAAGCCGTGCTCAATGTCGTGACCACACCTCCCGTCAGTGATTTTCTTTCGATTGGATTATTCTTATCGCCACAGTTTCCGCCGCTGCCGGAGCGGCTTGCGGCATAAATTCCAGTCAATCAACTAAACCTCTCACCCACGCAAAGGGAGTCATGATGAAAAAACTGTTAGCGTTGTTGGTAGTTGCATTTGTAACTGGCATGAGTCCGGCCTTGGCTCAAAACCACCTGCTCATCTCCGAATTCGTGGTCACGCCCACGCCGGGCGAGTTTGTGGAGATTTACAATCCCACTGCCAGCGCGATTGATTTGAGCAATTATTACCTCAGCGATGAAGTTTTCAACAACAACAACAACTACATCAACGTGGTGAAAGGCGGGTTCACGGCTTTTTCTTCGGACTTCATGGTGAAGTTTCCGAACGGAACGAGCATTGGGCCGAAGCAGTTTCTCACCATCGCGTTCAGCGGCGCGGGCTTTAACACCACGTATGGCAAGCCCGCGAATTTTGAAATCAGAAACGACGACGCGAACACTCCGGACATGGACAGAGCCTCGGCCAGCTCCGTGGGCGTGAATGCGGGTTTGTCGGATGACGGTGAGGTGCTTATGCTCTTTTATTGGGACGGCCAAAACGATCTCGTGCAAGACGTGGATTATGTCGTATGGGGCGATAAAGCCGAGGCGGTGGATAAAACCGGCGTGAGCATCGACGGCCCGGACGCGGATGCGAACACTTCGACGTATTTCGCCGATACGCCGGTGGCGAATCAACTCGTGGTGAATACCGAGAACGACGCAGATGCGAATCCGCACGACGCCGGCAACTCTGCGCAGCGCAAATTGGAAGTGGAAGACCTCGAAACGTGGACCGGCGGCAACGGCATCACAGGCCACAATGAAACGAGCGAGAATCTTTCGTGGATGGGAGGAATTTGGAGTTTGAACGCAGCGGCAACGCCCGGCGGCCGCGGCCTCGGCGATAGCTTGAACATCGCGGACATTCAATTCGTGCGCGCGGACGCCATCGGTGCCTCGAATGCCGATAACTCTCCGATGGTCGGCGACACCGTGACGATCTCCGGCATTTTCATGCAGGGCCCGCGCGATATATTTTTGGCCCAACGTTGGGGCGGTTTTCTGCAAGATGAACGCGGCGGCCCGTGGAGCGGTTTTTTCATCATTCAAAACGACAGCGGCGTTTCCGGCACACTGCTCTCCGCGGCGCAAGCGGGCGATAAAATCAAAGTGACCGGCGTCGTGAGTGAGTTTCCCACCGGACTCACGCAACAAAGCATCACGCAATTCACGCTGCTCACCAATCCTGTAACGCCCATTGAATTTTTAGATTTCGGTTTGCCTTTGCCCGCACCGATTGTGCTCAAGCCCGGCGATTTAGGCGCAACCGCGGGAACCACGAATTCGGCGTTGTCGGAGCGCTGGGAGAGCACGCTGGTGCGTTTCGAAAATCTCACCGTGACCGCGAATGGTTTGCCCGGCAATCTCATGACGGCCTCGGATGAAACCGGCAGCATCACGCTCGACGATTATTTCAATGCGATCTTCAACATCGTGAATCCCAACGGCGGCGTGTGGCCGGGGTTCCCGGCGGGCACGCGAATCAACGTGACCGGCTTCATTCGCGGCGGCACTTCACAAGGAACCACGACCATCAATCCGCGCAGCTTGGCCGATATCGAAGTGGCTTCCGCGCCGCCGGAGATTACGAATTTGCAGCGCGCTTCTTCCGCGGTAAACTCGGCGAGCGCGGCCGTGATTAGCGCAACAATTATCGACGCGCAAACCGCGGTTGCGGGCGCGGAGATTCAATATCGCGTTGAGGGCGGCCCGATTCGTATCGTGCCGATGGACGTGAACGGCAATCAATTTTCCGGAAGCATTCCGCCGCAGGCGAACGGTGCGCGTGTAGAGTATTTTCTCACCGCAAGAGACACCGAGGGCTTCGGCACGACTTCGCCGTCCGATACGTCCGCGTACAAATATTTCTACATCGTGCGCGATGCGGGCCTTACGATTTATGATTTGCAATACACGCCGTATCGCGACACCCGCTCGCCGTATTCCGGCATGAAAGTCACGGTCACCGGCATCGTCACGACCGACTCGACGGACTTTTCCTTTTATTGGATTCAAGACGGCACCGATCCGTGGAGTGGCATTCAGGTTTTCGATCAATCCAATCGCATCGCGCTCGGCGATCGCGTCACGGTCACGGGCACGGTCACAGAGTTTCGCGACGCCACGGAAATAACCACGATTGAGTCTGCGGTGGTGTTAAGCTCGAACAATCCCATTCCGCCGCCGATTGAATTGACCACCGGCCAACTCGCCACGGGCGCGCCCACTTCGGAAAGGTATGAAGGTATGCTGGTGCGTGTTAAAAACGTCGTGGTGACGGAGCCGTTTGCGGATGGCGCGAGCAACTTCGGCGAATTTTCCGTGAGCGACGGTTCAGGCAGCGTGCGCATCGACGATGAGTCGTTTCCGTTTCGTGGCAATTTGGATTCGACCTTTGCGCGCGGCGATAGCTTGATTTCGATCACCGGCATTCATCACGAAAGCTTTGCGAACAAGAAGATCGAGCCGCGCAACAATGCAGACGTGGTGCGCAAGCCGACCGCGGTGCGCGACAACAACCCTCAAGCCGTGCTCACGTTCGAGCTCGCGCCCAACTATCCCAATCCCTTCAATCCCGAAACCACCATTCGCTATCAAGTCGCGCGCGGCGTGAAAGTGAATCTCACGATCTATAACGTGCTCGGGCAAAAGGTGCGAACGTTGG
>JABWAN010000497.1 GCA_013361015.1 Candidatus Zhuqueibacterota bacterium
TGATGAAACCGTTGGGCTGATGCATGTGGCACGTCATGCACTGGCTCGTGGGAATCACGCGCGTGAATTGATGTTTGATCGGATGGCCGGATTCGCGCGTCGAGATTTTTTCATCCGCCGTGAAGCTGTAGCCGCGATTGCCGAACTTTGCATACGGTCCGGCGTGCGTAATCGAGCGGTCATTCGCATACACGACGTGACAAGCAGTGCAACCACTCGAACGATAATCTCCGGGGTGATCATTCGTGCCGAGGAAAGAAAGGTGCGGATCATTCAACCGCGTCTTTTGCAGATTCAACACCGGCGAGCTGATGAGCAATTGCGTGCCGAGCCCGCGATCGCTGAGTTTGTTATCCGGGCGACCGGGCTCTTCGAGAAAACTCGGAATGCCGATGTCCGAAGGATTGATGCGCGGCACTCTGCCGCCGCGCTCGAAGCTGCGAAAATTGTCGCCCGGCTGCGTGATCTCCCAACGCGGCAGCGGCGCGAGAAACTTGAGCACACCTTTTTTCAACATTTCATCCGCAGTTGGCGGCGGCACGGTGTTAATCATTTGCGGCGTGCCCTCGCGGCTGTAACTTTCTCCGAGAATGTAATTCTTCGTGGAGAGAATGCCGTTGTTGTACGCCGCACCGCCCCACAACAGCGCGGTGGTGGTCATCATGCTTTTTTGCACGCGCAAAACTTCCTCGGCATGGCACGAGCCACAAGCTTGCTGCGCCACACGCAAATCACCGGGGTTGATGAATTGAATGAAATCGGGATTCTCTTCATTCAACAAAGTATACGTGCGCTCGGGATTCGCGGAGGTGGGCCAGCGTTCGGGAAAGCGCGGCTTCACGTGCGCCTCCTCGCGCGTCTTGCCTTGAGGATCGCCGAGGTGACAATCCACGCAGCCGAGTTTGACGGCGGGAGATTGGTGAATACTCTCCACGCCGGCATGGCACTTCACGCAGCCTTTGCTTTTGCGATCAGCTTCTGCCTGTGATTGGCGGAGCAAATCGGATTGCGCGAAGGCTTGCGCGGAAAGCAAGAAAACGAACATTAAGCCGAAGGAACACCGGTGTAATCCCCCCTTTGAGGGGAGCAGAGGGGTGTTCCTGTATGCGTTTATTTTGAGCATGAGTGATCAAATCGCTTTCGAGATTTCAATTGCTTTTTTAATACGTCAACACCACCGACGCGAACACCGAATACAACGTCCGCTGCGATTGATAAATATCTTGAAACCCTCCGAACGGCGTCAACGCCGTTGCGGACAAAGTGATGATCGCCTGGTTATTCAGGAACGGGCGATAGATCAGCCCGAGGCCGTAGTCGAGGCCGATGTCGTTGCGAATGTTGGGTTGATTGATGAACTGCTGCAGCGTGGCGGTGTTCACGAAGCGCAGATAATTCGCGTTCAAAACCGATTTCAGTTTCGGCGTCCACTCCGCATCGAACGCCGCGTTGAAGATCAGCACGCCGGGGTTCACGAAATTCGCTTGCCCTTCCGTTTTGCTCGGACGCAAATTCGGCACGAGGCTTTGGCGATTCACCAAACGCACGCCGAGCAAATTGATGCCTTGAAAGTTCCAATAGCTGAACGGCCCGCCCGCGAACACCGGTTGATCCACAATCGTGTCGAAGCCGTTCGCATATCCGTCCATGGGCTTGGGATCACCCGAAGCATAAAACGCCGAAACTTTATAACGCTTCCAATCAACGTCGACGGACAATTCCAACGCGGCCATTTGCGCGTTGATCGTCGTTGGTTGATTTGCAATGGGATTGAAGTCATCGCGCCCGAACACTTGATAAAGTGCATGATTGATATTCAAGCGGCCGAAATGCCCGTCGCCGGTCCAGCCGAGGTAATACGCATTCACTTCGTGCGGGCGTGTCGCACCGATGAGCGCGGGCCGCACGGGAAAACCGTTGGTGTCGTAATAAGTGCTCGCGCGGTCTTTGTTGTAATGAAAGCTCACTTGGCCGGTATAGCCGAGCGTGAACAAATCCTGGCGATACAAATTGAACACGTATACTTCTTGATTGCGGTCATCAAAGAGCGTATTCAATTCGCTGTTCGTATCTTTTTCCAACAGGCCGAAATAGGCGGCATTGAATTGATAATGATTCGAATGTAAGTTGCCGAACAGGCGCGCGCCAAGATTGTTGTCATTGAAAATGAAGCCGCGAAAATCACTGCCGAAGCGCAGAATACCGGCGCGCAGCGAGACGAAATCATAATGGTCGCTGAGATCGAATAGCTTCTTTTCGAGCGACAGTTCCTGCAGCGCAAACTGCCGGTCCGTGCGATTCGTCGTCCGGCGTGCGCTGATGTTGAGGTTGTTGCGCTCGCGCAGATCGAGAAAGTTTACGTTGAACACGGGCGTGACCCGGAACTCCCAATCGCGCGGGCGATACGCCGCACTGCCGTGATAGAGTTCCAGTGTGACGCGCAGATTTTCGATCAACGCGATGCGATCACCTGTGCCGAAAAAGTTGGCTTGCTGTGGAACTGCGGTACTCACGCCACTGGGCGTGGGCAGATTTGCAGCTTCGACCAAGTTGTCCGTGGTCGCCGTGAGCAGCAAGAAAGTGTTGCGCCCGAGAATGGGATAGTCACCTTTGAGCAGATTTTGATTATAGGGATCATACCAATGCCCTTTCACATTTAGCTCATAAGGCGGCGGCGTGATGTCGCGCCAGCGGTCGGTAATGGGCACGAAGTGCGGCGTTCCATCAGTGGCAGCGGCTTGCTCCAACTTCGCAGTCTCTTCTGTTTCTTCTTCCTCTTCCGCTTCGAGGTTGCGCCTGCTCGCATTCGCAACTTCTTTGCGCGGCTTTGCGCGCGGCTTGACGTTCTTCGCCGGTGTGCGCGCGCCGCGTTTCTGCGTTGCGGTTTTATTTAAGGCCGGCTTGCTCTTTTTCACGGAGGAAGAGTCGCTTGCGGTTTGGCTCCAAACCAACGAGCAGAACAAGAGCAAAAGACTGAGCGCTTGTAGCAAGAGGCGGCGAGGGGTTTTGTTTAGATTTTTCATTGTAGAAAAAGTCAAAAGCTATCACGCAGAGACGCAAAGCAGCAAAGGCGCCGCAAAGAAAACCTTTGCGGGTTCTTTGCGGCTTTGCGTGAGATTTTATGAGCTGCTTCACTTCAAATTTGGCTGCCTCGGGAATTTGATATACGGCAGTACGGTGTTGTTATAGCGAAATTGGTCCGTGCGAATGTTGGCCGGCGCCTCGAAGCCCTTTGTGCCGCCCGCGGCAATGTAATCATCTTGATCCACACCATCGCCGCTCACACCGATGCCGCCGGCCAGTACGCCATTTTTATACAGCGGAATGCCGCCGGCGAAAATCTGTATGCCGTTTTGGAATGGCGGACGCGGCGTGAGCAAGCGCATGTATTGAAAATCGAATTGGCCGTCGACATACGTGTAAAGCGGCCCCATCTCCGGCGGCTGTGTGCGCGGGCCGGTGCCTTGATCGATGCCGGGCGGAAAGTACCGCTGGCTCAAAAATCCAATCGCGCGTGTGGAGGCGGCGAGCGGCGCGCCGTTGGGCACGTTCAAAAACGTGCGCAGAATAATGCCCATGCCGTCGTTGGGATCGCTGAAAGCAACGACCGTGCGTGCTTTTTGCGCCGCAACGTCGTAACTGAAAATTGTCGCATCCGGCGTGCGCCACATACCGAGAATCGTGCCGTCGAGATCTGCGACGCAAATGAACACTTGCGCGGCGCTGCCAATGGGCCGGCGAATCGCCGCACGCGTGTTGCTCGCGCGATTTGCAGCGTTGGTGATGATCTGCTGCACGTCCGAGGCCGTGAGCACTTGTCCGCCGCGCGCGCTGAAATCGCGCGAGCCGTCGGCGAAAGTCACGTATCCTTGCGGCGGAAAATTCGGCGGCGGCGTTGGGCGAATGGGATAACTCGCATGGATGCTGCCGCGAGTCGCGAGACTGTCAAAGGTGAAAGTAAAATTCGCGGGCGGCGCCGGCTGGTTGGAATAAAGCAATTGAATGCCATCGAGGAAAACATTGTCCCCGCGCAGGTTGGCGGGCGGCGCATAGTTTCCCAACGCGCCGAGCGCGATCATTTCATCTTTCGTGACGCCGGCGCAACGATCGTTGATGGTATTGAGTTGCAAGAACGTATCCGAGCCGCCGCTGATGCCGAGGCCGCCGGCGAGCAAACCGTTTTTATAAACCGGCACGCCGCCGGGAATGTTGGTCAATCCGGGCTGGCCGGGCGCGGGCGGCTGCGGTGGCCCAAGCGGAGGCCGCGGTCCGCCGTTCGGCTGAATATCGCTATCGCTGCGGCTCGAAAAAGGCACGCCGTATAAAGGTCCGGCCGCGGTATTGCTTTGTGCGGGAGGAAAATGACTGCGCGTGATGAAGCAGCCGGTCAAAGTCGAGAAAGCTTGTTGATTGCTGCTCGCGTAAGTCGCGGTCCGCGCTTTCGCAATTTCTCCGAACAATGCTTGCGAGGCGGGAATAATGACCTGCGCATTGTTCATGTTGTAAACGCCGAGCACGTTGCCTTCACGATCGACGACGGCAACGTTGATCGTTTCATTCAAACGCACGGCTTGCTCCACGGCTTGCGCCATGAGGGTTTGCACGTCTTGCGTGGTCAATACTGAAGTGCCGGAGGGAGGAGGCGCAGTCGGAATGCTCGCAGAATTACAACCCAGGCTCGCGAGTATCAAGACACCGAGGCAAACAAAGAAAGCGTGCAGCAAACTGAGTTTGAGGTCATCGCGGTGCAACCATGAGGTCGTCCTAAGACGGGACAGCATTTTAAATCACTCCTTGATTTAATCTGTGACGCTAAACTTTCGGATCGAGGAAGTTGTGGATTATTGGAGTGATGGAGTTTTGGAGCAGTGGCGTAATGCGTTTGCATGACTTCCACGCTGATTCGCGCGCACCCTCTCATTGTCATTCTGTAAGAACCTTCCCTCGCGCTCGGCACACTTCTCAAAACAGAGTGTGTCTCAAGAACTAGGGGAGTTTCTTCCAGAATGACAGTTCGATGATGAGTATTATCTCAAAGGCC
>JABWAN010000498.1 GCA_013361015.1 Candidatus Zhuqueibacterota bacterium
GCAAAGCCATTTCGTGAGTCGCAGCTTCTCGCACCGGCGGCAATTTCAAACGCGCAACGGGACGCACGCTTTGCACGCTAGGAAGGTTTTGCGCCGCGCGAATTTGTTCGGGCGTAGCCTCCACACTGACGGCATTCAGCCACCGTGATTTGACAATGGGCTGCAAGCCCAGCTTGGCTAGCTCATCAACATAGGGTTGATAGAGTGCGAAGTCCGTTTCATCAATCAGGCGAGCCATCGCGCGTACTTTGGCACGGCGGTTTAATGCCCGTGGTGAAAGTGCCTGTTCGGCTTCCCGGGCCAGCTCATTTTTTTTGGAAAGAGCTTGCGGGCCTTTATCGCCAAAAATAATCCAGACGTTTTGACGATTTTGAGAAGCAGTGTTTGAATTCTGTGGAAAAGCAACCAGGCAGGTCGAAATCACGGCGGAGAACAGAAGAAAGAGCTTTCTTCTCATGCAATCTTACCTCGCGTTGAGTTATCACGTGCATCATTTGAAATGGCGACGGCAACAATAGACGCGAAATAATAGACAACCAACGCAGAAAAAGCAAGGCAATTTCCGGCGCATAAAAGCACGGTGAGGGCGTATTTCTGCAACATTGTGCTGCACCCAATTGCTCTCTTCACTTGCCTCCAAAACAAAACCCCGAACGCCGCACTTTTTGCCAAGCCTTCGGGGTTTATGCAAACTCAAAATATAAAATATTTCACGCACGGATACGGGCCATAGAACGGAAGAAAGATGCCTGCAAGGCTCTCGATCCGAAGTTGATTCTCGTCAGCGACACCAACCGTTTCAGGTTAGACTTCCACTTCCGCATCGGCCTTTTCAAGCGCGGGCTGATAGGCAGGCGGAAAGCTCAATACTTGATCGATGCGATCGAGCAATTCGTCCGGCGCGATCAAGTGATCGACCCAGCCGTCGGCGCCGCGCTGTTGCAGCGTGCTGCCATAGTGCTCGTCACCCTCCTTCACAATTGCGAGCACATGCAGGCTCTGATACTTGTGCTTGATCTTTTCGATCAACTTGCCCGCGGATTTGCCGGTGTAAGCGAGCCGGCTGTGGTTGGCATCCAGCATCAACAACGTCGGACGCTTGCGGCGAATGAGGCGCATGAGCGAGACTTCATTCTCGGCAATTTCAATGCGGTACCGCGGACACAGCGCGAGATACATCCGCATCTGGGATTCGAGGTCGTCGTTGAGCATGATGATTCGATTCATAGCCACAATTCCATGGTCTCAGTCGGCGAACTCTTTCTCCGCCAGTTTGGCCGAGCGACGTCGGGCCGGAGAGGGATGGTTTCCAAACGTCTTTATTTGGGCGAATAGTTAATTGTTTAACCGATTGCTATAGAGTAGGCTCAAGAGTGGAGGAATGCGGAAAGCTGGCAGAAGGAAGCAAAGGCGCTTCCTCCCTGCCGACTACTTGCGAGCTTTGCTGGAAGCAAGTTTTGCTACGGGTTTAGCCGTGCAAATCACGCATCAGTTGCTGCAACGCTGCCTCACGCAAACTTTGCGTGCGCTCGCGTTGGTGCATGAGCGGCGCTGCTGCCCGCTCCTTGCACACCTCGGCTGCGAGGCCGCAGCGTTCGCACGTTTCATTCACCTCGAAGCGCGGCAGGGCCGGGTCTTCTCCAAAGTGCACGGTCTTTTTAAAGTCTTCATTGATGAGCAGGCCGAGGGTCATGCTGGCGTTCGTGCCTTCGTGCAACACGAGCGGCCGCGCGAGGCTGATAATGAAATACTCCACGTCGTCGGTAATGAAGTGTGAACGTTGCGCGCCGATCAACGGCGCGTGCGCAGCACTGCGGCGTTTTTCTTCCGCCAATTCCTGCAGAATGCGAATGGACAGCCAGCGGCGGCAATAATGTTCGTGCAAACCGACGCCGTGGGGCACGAGCATGCGCGACATGTTCAATTCTTTGTTCAAATGAAACGCTTCACTACCGGCTTCGTGATAAAAGCGCAGGTAGAACAATTCTTTCAAACCGAACAGCTTGGGCAAAAGCTGGCTGAGGCGATAGAGAAACATTTCCGGGGTGGCCTGATAGCGCGCCATCAGTTGCAGAAAAGCTTCGCCATCCCATTTCGGTTTTTGAAAGAAGGCCTGCAAATCCCGCTGCAGCAAATCACGATGAAGCAATAAGGCGCCGGCAAAGTAGGAAGCCTGAAAATTATTCAAAACTTGTTCGAACGATTCGACCTTTAGCCACGAGGAGGTCAGCGCGCGCGCGACGAGTTTGAGATGGCAATAACCCAGCTCGCGAGAGAGAATGAAAGCCTTCTGCGCGGGCAGGAGATTTTCATTCAATAGCAGTTTCGGCGTGGCGCCGGAAACAAAAACGGAACGAAAACCTTGCAGTTCCGGATATTTTTTGAGAGCAGCCTCGTCCAAATCGTAGCCATATTCCTTGATGAGCGTCTCTCGTAAGATCTCCAACGAAGGTGGAGTCTCGGGCCAGCCATGCGCTTGGCGAAATTTCTCCGCGGCTTCTTCCAAATCGTCAAAATAGTTCTGATGCATTTTTTGATATGAGCGCAAAGCGGCAAAAAGAAATTGCTCCACCCGCATGTCGTAGGTCTGCCCGATGTCCAGCAGCGTGCGCAACAGCGCACCCGCTTTGCGCGGCGATTCTTTCACCAGCCCGACGATGTCGCGCGGGTGCAGGCCATACAATTGAAACGGAAATTCCTTCAGAAATGGCGATTCCAAAATCGCGGTCAGTGGGTCAAGCTCTTCGCCCATTTTCAGCGTGACCAAATCATCGAAGGAAACGTTGAGCGCTCTGGCGAGTTGCAATGCTTTTTCCGGCGTCGGATACTTTTTACCCTTTTCGATTTCGCTCAAATAAGAAAGTGATATCTGGCTCTTTTGCGACAGCTCTTTCAAAGAATAACCTTGTTTCTGGCGAAGCTGCTTGAGTTTCACCCCCAAAACCAAACGCAAGTTTTTGCCACTGACTTCCATAGCTCACTCCATTGTGGATTTGCGCAACAAATACAGAGCACAACTCGTTCGGGACGGTGTTTTGATGATCATAATTCTAAATCGAAACCGGGGCAATATATGACCAAGTGATTAGAAAGGCCACAACTATTTCTCTAATAGCGAATAATTTTGATATTTTCGCCAAAAAATTTAGTTCTCTATTAGCGAAAATATATTTTTAGCGAAATTTCGCTTGACAAGCGGGTGTGCTCTGCGCTATATTGGCCGCGCAAATTTTTCATCCCTCACCCAAAAAAGGAGACTCTATGACGTCCGCACGGCAAATGCTATCCGATTGGGCCACTCACACGCGCTGGAAAGGAATCATGCGGCCCTACAAGGTCGAAGAAGTTTTGATCCTGCGCGGTTCTTATGAAATCAAACACACGCTGGCAGAACTCGGGGCGGAACGATTGTGGCACTTGCTGCAAACCGAGCCATACGTTCCAGCATTGGGCGCACTCACCGGCAATCAAGCCATGCAACAAGTGAAGGCCGGACTCAAAGCGATTTATTTAAGTGGATGGCAAGTGGCTGCGGATGCCAATCTCGCCGGCAACATGTATCCCGATCAAAGTCTCTATCCCGCCAACAGCGTTCCGGAGGTGATCAAGCGCATCAACAATGCGCTGCTGCGTGCAGATCAAATCCATCATGCCGAGGGCCAGACCGGCATACGTTGGCTTGCGCCCATTGTCGCCGATGCCGAGGCCGGTTTTGGCGGCGCGTTGAATGCGTATGAGTTGATGAAAGCCATGATCGAAGCGGGCGTTGCCGGCGTGCATTTCGAAGATCAGCTCGCTTCCGAAAAGAAGTGTGGTCATATGGGCGGGAAAGTTTTGGTGCCCACCGGCCAGTTCGTGCGCACGTTGGTGGCGGCGCGCTTGGCCGCGGATGTAATGAACGTGCCCACGGTGCTCATTGCCAGAACCGATGCGAATAGCGCGAAATTGCTCACGAGCGATATTGATGCGCGCGATCACGAATTCCTCACGGGCGAGCGGACGGTGGAGGGCTTCTTTCGCTACAATGGCGGAATTGCAGCCGCGACCGCACGAGGCCGCGCTTATGCGCCTTATGCGGACTTGCTCTGGTGCGAAACCGCCACGCCTGATTTGGCGGAAGCCAAAACTTTTGCGGAAGGGATTCGCGCGGAATTTCCCGGCAAACTGCTTGCTTATAACTGCTCGCCTTCCTTTAATTGGGCGAAGAAGCTCGATGCCGCGACCATTGCGAAGTTTCAAAGGGAGCTTGGCGCGATGGGTTACAAGTTTCAGTTCGTCACACTCGCCGGTTTTCATGCGTTGAACCATAGCATGTTTACTTTGGCGCACGGTTATAAAGAGCGGGGCATGTCCGCTTATTCGGAATTACAGCAAACGGAATTTGCCAACGAGACCTTGGGCTACACCGCGGCCAAACATCAACGCGAAGTGGGCACCGGGTATTTCGATCTGCTCACGCAAATCATCTCCAACGGCGCCGCCTCCACCACTGCCCTGGCGGAATCGACGGAGAGCGAGCAGTTTCATTAAGCCGGCGAGCGCTCGAACTCAAAACGGAAGAGGCCAAAGTGTTCCTCCGAAATGAGGGTTTGAAGCTCACGGCCGATCCGCGCCACCAATAAGCTTGTCGCCGCCGGGCTACATCCTGCGGCAGATGATCTAACTTTAGGAGACAACGCTATGAATAGCTCCACCCTGCCTGCGCTGCCCACAGGCCTTGTGCTCAATGGCCACCTCACACCAGAGTATCATCAGGTGCTCACTTCCGAAGCTTTGCATTTTGTCGCAAAACTAGAGCGCGAGTTCGATGCCATGCGGCGTGCGCTTTTGCAAAAGCGCGCCGTGCGACAAGCCGAAATCAACGGCGGCGTTCTGCCGGATTTTTTGCCGGCGACGCGCCATATTCGAGAAGACGCCTCATGGCAAGTCGCGCCCATTCCCGGTGATCTGCAAAATCGCCGCGTCGAAATCACCGGCCCGGTGGAGCGCAAGATGATGATCAACGCCCTCAACTCCGGTGCGAATGTTTTTATGGCGGATT
>JABWAN010000499.1 GCA_013361015.1 Candidatus Zhuqueibacterota bacterium
GGATCAAGGGCGACGTGCCCGACGTGTGCTTACTGGTTGCCGGCCAGGATGTCGATCGGAGTTACAGCCGGACGATATGTGAACGCGCGCGACGCCATGGACTGGGCGAGAGAGTGTGGGTGATCGACAACTTCCCCGAGTTTCTCAAAACGACGCTGCTGGCGGCGGCAGATATCATCGCGCTGCCTGTGGACTCGGTTCAGGAGACATTCGGAATCGCCGTGCTTGAGGCCATGGCCCACGGAAAGCCGGTTGCCGACGCGTACTTTGCGTGCAGGACGCACCAATACTTCCCACAAACCGTTTTCAAGTTGGCGCAACAAAAAGATTTCCACCTGCGCTTCGGTTTTATCTTTGGTGCCCATCAAGCGCGCGGGAAAAACTTTGGTCTCGTTGAGTACGAGACAATCATCCGGCCCAAGATAGTCGACAATATCGGAGAAAACGCGCTCTTCAATCGTTTGCTTCTGACGGTCCAGGACCATGAGCTTGGATTTCTCGCGCTTCTTTTCAGGATATTGCGCAATGAGCTTCTCGGGTATGTTGATTTTGAAATCTGATAGCTTCATCGTTCCACACTTCAATTAAGTGTTCAGTTGCACATCCCGTTGCGACGGGATGAGGGATTGTGATTACCACAGTTCTTGTTGCTCGGTCGCCGCGCTGTTGCGGCGCGCGAGGCCAAGATGTTGATATGCGCGCGGCGTCGCCATGCGGCCGCGTGGTGTGCGCGTAAGAAAGCCTTCTTGAATCAAGTAAGGCTCATAAATTTCCTCCAAGGTTCCGGCTTCTTCTCCGACGGCGATGGCCAGCGTGTTGACGCCCACGGGGCCGCCGCTGAATTTTTCAATCAAGCTGTGCAGGAGGCGTTTGTCCATTTCGTCGAGGCCGAGCTCGTCGACGTCCAAACGCGCAAGCGAGGCTTTGGCAATTTCGAAATCCACCACGCGGTTGCCGTTGATTTGTGCAAAGTCGCGCACGCGGCGCAACAAGCGGTTCGCAACACGGGGCGTGCCGCGCGAACGTCGCGCAATCTCCAAAGCGGCTTCGGGCTGCACTGTAATCTGTAAAATTTGCGCAGAGCGCGCCACGATCGTGCAGAGGTGCTCGGCCGGGTAATAATCCAAACGGGCGATGACGCCGAAACGCGCGCGCATCGGACTGGTCAGCAAGCCCGCGCGCGTGGTCGCGCCGACGAGCGTGAATTTGGGCAGTTTCAATTGAATGGAGCGCGCGTTTGCGCCCTTGTCAATGATGATATCAAGCTTGAAATCTTCCATCGCCGGGTAGAGGTATTCCTCCACCACGTGATTGAGGCGATGAATCTCGTCGATAAAGAGCACGTCGCCTTCGCCGAGATTGGTGAGAATGCCGGCGAGGTCTCCGGCTTTCTCCAACACCGGACCGGAGGTCGCCTTGATCTTCTTGCCCATCTCGCTCGCGATGATATTGGCCAGCGTGGTTTTGCCGAGGCCGGGCGGCCCGTACAATAAGACGTGATCTAGCGCTTCGCTTCGGCCGCGCGCAGCTTGAATGAAAACTTGCAAATTGTCCTTGAGCTTATCCTGCCCGACAAATTCCGTGAGTCGCGCCGGACGAAGACGCACGTCAAAATCGCGTTCGCCCTCGAGCACCTCGGGCGCAGTTGCACGCAGCTTATGGGCAGCTTGCAGGTTTTCATTCATGGCAAATGCAGCAGTTGTTTTTCAAAAAACGTTTGCAGCGCACATGATGGCGTTGCGCGAAAAGTGCGTTCATCACATGTTGCGCAGCGCGTGTTTGAGCAGTTCTTCCACGGCCAATTCGCCGTGCTCGGCGAGGGCTTGGCGAATCGCTTTCTCCGCGTCGGCGCGTGCATAGCCCAATGAGATCAAGGCTAACAGTGCTTCCTCGCTCAAAGCCGCCGGGCCGGTGGGTACGCCTTTTTGCTCTTGCGATAAATCCAAATGTGTGATGCGATCGCGCAACTCCATCACCAAACGTTCTGCGGTTTTCTTGCCGATACCGGGAATGGCAGTAAGGGCGGCCGCGGCGTTTTGCTTGACGTAATTGCAGAACACTTCCACACTGCATCCGCTCAAAATGCCTTGTGCGAGCTTGGGGCCGACGCCATTCACTGTGAGCAGAAGTTGAAAGAGGTGCTTTTCATTCTGAGTGGCAAAGCCGAAGAGTTGGAGTGCGTCTTCGCGGACGTGGAGATGAGTGAGCAAGGTTGCGTTTTCACCGACCGACCCGAGCTGCTCAAAGGTGGAGAGTGGAATCATAACTTCGTACCCGACGCCGCTTACGTCGAGTACTACGCGGGTGGGAGATTTGTCAAGCAATCGTCCCTGCAGTTGACCGATCATGCGCCGACTATGGAGCACGGGATTTCTGGATTGGGGGGATTGCCGAGGTTTTGATGAGGCCGGCAAATCCTTCCTCCGAAATACCACAATCCCGCGCAGCAAGACTCCTTGGTGTTCATCAAAGATTCATCTTCTACATCGCACGAAAACTCTTGGCTGGCATGCTAGCACCGTTCGTTCGTGAGCCGATGCGCATGGCAAATCGCGAGCGCCAACGCATCGGCGATGTCGTGCGGCTCGGGCAAGCTTGCCATTTCCAAAACCGCTTGCACCATGCGCTGCACCTGTTGTTTGGAAGCCGCGCCGTTTCCTGCAACTGCCAGCTTCACTTCGCGCGGCGTGTAATCCACAATCTCGATACCGGCTTGCGCCGCAGCCAGAAGGAGAACCCCGCGTGCATGCCCTAGCTTGAGAGCCACCTGGGTGTTGCGTGCGAAGATGAGCTTCTCAACGACCATGACCGCAGGCCGGTGCGCGTGGAGAAATTTTGTGGCTTCGGAAAAAATTTGCTCCAAGCGCCGCGCTAATGATTCATTCACCGGGGGAGCAATCGTCTGCGAGGCGACATAAAAACAATGACCGTCGCGGGCTTGCACCAACCCGAGTCCGGTCATTTGAAGTCCGGGATCGACGCCCAGAATATAACTCCGTGCTTGCGTCTTCAAGAGACTGAATTACTGCAATTGATTCAATACTTCGTCGTCGATATCGAAGTTCGAGTACACGTGTTGCACGTCGTCATGTTCTTCGATGGCGTCCATGAAGCGCAGCAATTGCGCGGCATCTTTGGCTTCGATCTTGATCGTGTTTTTGGGATACATGCCGATCTCAGCCTTTTCGATTTTCAGACCTTTTTTCTCCAATGCCGCCTTTACTGCATCGAAATCCGCCGGTGCCGAAAGGATGTCCGAAGACTCGGGATCATATTTCAAATCTTCCGCGCCGCACTCCAAAGCGATTTCAAGCAACTCATCTTCGCTCTTACCCTCGGTCGTGATCGTGAAGATGCCCTTCTTCTCGAACATCCAGGATACCGCGCCGCTCGCCGCCATGTTGCCTCCGTGTTTGGAAAATATATGGCGGATATCTGCAACCGTGCGATTTTTGTTATCCGTGACCACATCGACGATGAGCGCCGCGCCACCGGGAGCATAGCCTTCGTAAGTTGCCTCGTCGTAGCTTACGCCTTCCAATTCGCCCGTGCCCTTTTTGACCGCGCGCTCAATGTTGTTCGCCGGCATATTCGCAGCTTTGGCATCTTGAATCGCCTTACGCAACCGCGGATTCGCGGCCTCATCACCACCGCCATTTCTTGCAGCGATAGTGATTTCTTTGATAATTCTAGTGAACACACGCCCACGAATTGCATCTTGCTTCGCCTTGACGTGCTTGACTTTTGCCCATTTATTATGGCCAGACATTACAATCCTCCGAAAAAATTACGGGCTAATTTAATACAAAAGCCTTCGTTTTCCAAAAGGATTTTTCCGCCACACGCGCAATGAAGCCTTTGAAATTTATTTGGTTATTTTATAGGGGAGGATTTGCCGCGGGCATCGCTCTGGGAGGAACAAAGGCAGAGCATGAGAGAGTGGGCTTGTGTTCTCATGCTCTGTCAATAAACCCTGCTAGCGCTGATCTTGCAACTCATAGGCTCGCACTCTTACAGGCGTGCGCACCACCCAAGAGTTCACATAGCCTTTTTCATCCGCCAAACTTTGCAGGCGCTCGGCATCATAGCGATTGAGAAAGCGGCCCGCACGAAGTTTGTAGTTGGGCGCATCGTACACAATCTCGACGTCCGTATTGAGATCGAGAATCGCATTGCGCATCGTCTCGCGCGCTTGCGAGCCGTTTTCGGTTTGGAGCAACTGCAACTGATAGCCTTGCACGGTTACCCATGATGTATCCGTTGCTGCGGTATCCGCAGGAACCGGTATGGCGGTTTGCGACTGCACCATTTTCTTTTCAGTCTTCCGCGGAACCGAGAAAGCAATATCTTTGACGGACATGGGGTCGAAGGATTCATCGTAGCCACTCGGCTGCGGCCTCGCGGGCGTGGTCGCGCATCTGCGCGGGGCTCACCGGGTCGTCATGCCGCGACATGGAGGTCCTTCGCCTCCGCGAGGACGCGATCGCGGAAGCAGCGGCTGAGGAACCCATCGGTGTTCAGGCGAAAGAAGGCCCAGCCGACGCTGATCCCCGGCTCGAACTCGACGAGCACGTCGATGTGGCTTTCCTGCGTGAAGTCATCGCGCAGGGCCCACCTGAAGGGCGCCAGGCGACGGATCCGGTGCTTCCGGCAGAAGGCGGCGATCCGATCCATGGGGAGGCCGGCAGCGTCGAGCGCCAGGTGCTGCGGTCCGGGGCCCACGGAGCGCCAGCCGTTCGCGGCTACCCTTGATGTGACCGATGGCCAGGAAGCGGCAGCTGCCTGCTCGGGCGGTTCGCTCGCCTGGAGCACAGGGTGCTCGAATGGCGCGTCGCCGATGGCGAGTTGCAGGCGGATGTGTAGACTCGGCCGTGCCATGCGGCATGGGAGACCGGGCGACGCGACGGGCGGAGCGCGATGAGGAACCGCGAGAGCTGGCGGCCGAGCAAGTACGTGCGCCGGAACGGGCGGCTCCTCGCGTCGCGCGACCCGAAGGAGGTCGGCGTGGGCTCGCGGCTCGTGGCGGACCTCGTGGCG
>JABWAN010000500.1 GCA_013361015.1 Candidatus Zhuqueibacterota bacterium
GGCAAGACGGACAGCGAAACCAGGATGAACTTCGAGAAAGCTTTCAATAAAAAAATACAAAATCACATCATCTACAATGAGCAGCGTTGCCACCAACACCGTTGCCACGAAGAAAAAGATGACGGGCAGATCGCGTTTGCGTTTTCTTTTTCCGTTGGCCAAGTGGTCTTCCTTTGGAAAAGGTCACAAGTGTGCATCTGCTGGCTGCACAGGTGCAATCGTCGTGGAGCGTTTTTAGAACCCGTACTTCATCCCTCAATATTATTTTGAAATGAAACCACGCATGCACCAAAAGAGGTGCACCGCAATTTTCACTTAATAAACACAGAACGGGGAATTAGCAAGCGCGTGGCATTCTGTAAAAGAATGATTCAATCAACTCCGAGGCCGCGCTTTGTGCGTGGGCTGCGCTGTTTGTGCGCTAGCCTTTCACACTGCCCAGCGTCAATCCCGAAATCAACCAACGGCTGAGAACGAGAAATAGTGTCATTACCGGTATGCACACCAAGACTGCGCCGGTGGCATACAATCCCCATTGTGTGTCGAAGTTCGATTGAAACAACTTCAAGCCCAGCGGCAGCGTGAACAGGCTGCGATCGCTGATGATCACGGCGGCAACGAGATACTCGCTCCACGCCGACATGAAGCTGAACAAGGCGGTGATCACCAACGCGGGCGCGGCGAGCGGCAGCACGATTTGATAAAACGTTTTGAACTGGCTGCAGCCGTCGATGCGCGCGGCTTCTTCCAAACTGAAGGGAATGGTGTCATAATAGCCTTTCATTTGCCAAATCGTGAACGGCAAAGCCGTGGCAGAATATGCGAGCGTAAGGCCGAGAAAGGAATCGAAGATTTGCAGTTTGATGAGCATCAAGAACAACGGCAGCAGCAACATGGTCGCCGGAAACATCTGCGTCGTGATCAGTGCGATTAAGCCCGCGTCGCGTCCGATGAACTGATAGCGCGAGAAAGCATAGCCCGCGGTACAGGCCAGTGACACGCCCAGAATCGTGACCATTGCAGAAACGATGGAGCTGTTAATCAACCAGAGCATAAACGGCTTCTCGCGGCCGAGCGCGTGATAGGCCGCGACCACGCCGCCTGCGGCCCACGCTGCGGCTACGTGGCGGCGCACGTTCGCATCGACGCCAATGAGCTGACGATAAGAATTGAGCGAGGCATTTTCCGGAATAATGCTCAGCGAAGTCGTGTGCAACCTATCTCCCGGCCGCAGTGATACGCCGATGACTTGAATGATAGGATAGATGGTAAACAGTGTCACGATTGTGAGCGCCGCATAGATCGCGGCGTAGGTCCACTTTGAGGTACTTTTTTCAAATTTCAACATGGTCGTCTTATTGGAGTAATGGAGTATTGGAGCGAGAGAGTGATGGTCTGCTGAAGTGTTGGCGCATTGGGTTCATCGCTCCAGCACTCGCATCCGTTAATATACCGCTTTCGTTGCCTGCGTTTGCCGAATGAAGCGAATGCCAAAGATGAGCAAAATGCCGAAAATGACGAGCGAGAGCGCGGCAGCATAGCCGTAGCGGTAATAATTGAACGCCTGGCGATATACGAACGACACGAGAATGTGCGTCGAGTCCGCGGGTTTGCCGGCATCGCTCACCAGCCAAATCACGTTGAAGTTGTTGAACGTCCAAATCACGCCGAGCGTGATGGCCGGCACCATCACCGGTTTGAGCAGCGGTGCGGTGATCGTCCAAAACTGCCGCCATGCGCTCGCGCCGTCAACCTCCGCAGCCTCGTACAACTCTTTCGGAATGGATTGCAAACCGCCGAGCGCGATGATCATCATGAAGGGAAAGCCGAGCCAGATATTCGTTATGGTCGCCGCGGCATATGCGCCAATGGGATCGGAGAGCCATTGCACCGGTGGCAGATTAAGAATTTGTTGCAGAATGAGATTGAAGGAGCCGTATTCATAATTGAACATGCCGCGCCACGTGAGCGCGGTGATGTATTGCGGCATGGCCCAAGGCAGAATCAGCAGCGTACGAAAGATCGCGCGGCCCGGCAGAGGACGATGCAGCAGCAACGCGAGCGACACGCCGATGCCCACGTGAAAGATGAGATTCACCACCGTCCACACCACGGTCTTCGCGAACAAAACATAGAACACCGGCTCGGTGAAAACTTTGAAGTATTGCTCCAATCCAATGAGCTTCCAATCGCGGAAATGTGTGAGGCTCATATTGGAGAACGAAATGATGAGGTTATAGACAAAAGGATAGATGACGACAAAGCCTAAAAGTACGAAGGAAGGCAGGATGTAAAAATAGGCCAGCTTGTTTCTGCGAAAATTCTCTTTGAGGTCAGCGAAGGTCACAGCGCGCTCCGTCTTGGCTCATGCTCATTGCGCTGTCATTCAGATGGAATCTTTTTGCGCACTCGGCAGACTGTTAATTTGAGTATTGTGCCCAGCACATAAAAGGATTTTTCCTTAATGACAAATCGCGGAGGAAGGATACTCACACAGCTTTTGTTCCAATTGAAAACCACAGTGCGGACAAGCCGCAACCCCCCAAATTTTTTGTAAGCGGATTTTGCGAATCTAGCGGATAAGGCAAAAGGTTGTATCCGCTAGATTCGTTCAATCCGCTCACAGAAAAGTTTTTGTTTTAAACCAAAGATTGCACTCTTAACAGATTAACGCCTTCTTTTCACACCAATCTTGGGACAACTTTTTGCCAACGGGCATTTCGAACACCACGGACTCACGGGTTGGCAAATGTTTTGACCGAACGTCACAAGCTGATCGTTGATGTCGATCCAATAGCGTTTGGGAAGCGTGGCGCGCAGAGCCATTTCAGTTTGCTCCGGCGTTTGCGTTTTCACCCAGCCGAGGCGATTGCTGATGCGATGCACGTGCGTGTCCACGCAAATGCCGGGCTTGCCAAAGGCCATCGTCACCACGAGATTCGCGGTCTTGCGACCCACACCTTTGAGTTTGAGCAACTCGTCGAATGAAGACGGCACGCGGCCCCGGTGTTCGTTGATCAACTTCTGTGCGATTTCACGAAGCGTGCGCGCTTTGGTGCGATAGAATCCTGCTGGGAAAATTAGCTTTTCAATTTCGCGCGTGGAGAGCTTGCGCACGGCTGAAGGCGAAGCTGCGCGTTCGAATAAACGCCTGCTTGCCGCCTCCGTTACCTCATCCTTCGTGCGCAAGCTGATGAGACAGGAAACGAGCACGCGAAACGGATCGCGATCCCGCTGCGCCACTTCCGTCACGGCCGGCGTTTTGAACTTTGCAATCGCGCGGCGGATTTTTTGAATGGTTGATCCGAAAGGCAGTTTGAGTTTGGGCATACCGCGTTGTGCGCAAAATAAGAAAACTTTCTAGACCTGCAAGCGGAATTTCCTCGTCAATGAAACAACCATTCCTCCGGCACCGCCTCCTTCGCGCGCTTCTCCGTTTTGTAATACACCCTCAAATCATCGCCGCCGGTTTTTTCGAAGAAGGTCACGCGCATAGGGTGCAGCCCTGCGGCGAGCGCGATCACGCCGCGCACTTCGCGCATGCCGTGCAAGCCGTCGTTGTCAACGATTATTTCATCGCCGATGTAGAGCCGGCTGCCGTCGTCGGAATCGGTGAGGAACGCATAGACTGCAGTTTCGGGCACGCGAATGAAGCCGTGGTATTCAAAACCGAAGCGCTCCACTTCTTTGCGCGGTGAAAAATCGAAATTCGCGAGCACGCCTTGCTTGACCGGTGTGAGCTTTGTGAAATCGGGCAGATTGTTCCATTCACCTTCATGATAGGAATAGCGCACGCCGGGCTGCACGTTATCAACCTTCATCGCCGCACGCGGCGCGACTTTAGTAAAGGTCGCGCGCGCGGTCTCACTTACGGGCTTGCCCTCACGAAAGCAGCGCGCTGAAATCGTCGCCGTCTCCTTGAGCGTGATCACACCTTGCGCTTGCAGCGACGTGATCGCCGGCTCGCTGCCATCAAGCGTGTAACGCACCGCACTCTTCTCGCTTGCGGCTTTGATCGCCACTTCGATTTTGTCCACAAAAATATTGTACTCACTGACAATCTCCGGCGGATGATTTACGTCCGGCGCTCCGAACAGATCGAGCACCACGACGCTGTTGTGCGCATCCGGCGCCTGGGGCGGCACGGTGAGGAGCAGCGCATCGTCTTCGCGATTAAAAACGAGCGCCGCTTTTTCTTGATCACCCAACAAAAAAGCTTTTTGGGGTTGATTAAAAATACCGGGCACGCGCAGGTTACCGTTCGCGGGCCAGTCGAACACGTGCAAATAGAGCCGCGTGCCGCCGTCGATGCTTTTCTGCGTGCATCTTCCCCACGCGAGTTGTTTGAAGGGGCTCGCGTGCGTGGCGTAAATCGCTTCGCCGTTCACGCGCATCCACGCGCCGATCTCGCGCAGTCTTTCCACACTGGCTTGCGGAAACAAGCCTTCAGCAGTCGGGCCGACGTTTAGCAGAAGGTTTCCACCTTTGCTGGCGATGTCCGCGAGCATTTGAATTAACGCCGTGGTCGATTTCCAATTTTGATCGTGACGGTTGTAGCCCCAATTGTTATTCATCGTAATGCACGATTCCCAATCCACACCGGGCAAGCCGGTTGCGGGTACTTGCTGCTCGGGCGTGCCGAAATCGCCCGCGCCTTCGCCCGCTTTGTCGAATCCTTCCATGCCCGCGCGGCTCGCGCCCACGCGATTGTTGATGATGATATTCGGCTGCAAGCCGCGCACGTAGTCATAAAGCTCGCGGCCGTATTTATTGTTCCACGTGCTCTCCCACTCGCCGTCGAACCAGAGCACGCCGATCTCGCCGTAGTTGGTGACGAGTTCTTTGAGTTGCGCTTTCATGTGCGCAATGTAGCGCTCGAAATTCGCGCCTTCACTCGAACGACTCTTCTCCCACTCGCGCCGCGGCAAATAATCGGGATGATGCCAATCCATGATGGAATGATACCAACAGATTTTCAAACCGGCTTTGCGGCACGCGGCTGCGAGTTCTTTCATAATGTCGCGCTGAAAC
>JABWAN010000501.1 GCA_013361015.1 Candidatus Zhuqueibacterota bacterium
GATGCAGGAGATGGAGAAGCAATATGCGTTGGCAGAAAAAATCAACGATGCCTCGGCCATGTCCGGAGATTTAGGCGCAATGGGCAACATTCTCTTCGAGGCGGGAAAGTATAACGAGGCGCTTGCGAAGTATGAAAAATCATTGCAACTGATCATTGCCTCCAATCTTTCAACTGAGGTTAAAACGAATGCCAAGCGGTTTTATCTCTACAATGTGGCGCGTGTGGCTTTGCAGCAGGGCGATCTGAAAACCGCCAAGGCCAAGTCTGAAGAATTTCGGGCGCAGGCCGAAGCCGTGAAGAACAATTTTCAAATTTGGCTGGCGTACGAAGTGGCAGGCATGATTGCGCTCGCGGAAAAGCACCACGACAAAGCGCTCGAACATTTTCAGCGCGCGAATCAACAAAATCCTTACACACTTTACCGGCAAGCGCTCGCCTACGAAGCCAAAGGCGAGGCGGCGAAAGCCAAGGCCGCGTACCAGAAAGCGGCGGAGTGGAATGCGCTCAACAACTTGAATTATGCCTTCATGCGAAACAAAGCGAAAGAGAAGCTGGCGATGCTGTAACGGCTCAGCTGGTGCGCTTCACATGCCAGTTCCGGGCGCGGGGAGCAAAAACGAGTTGCCATAACGACCGCGTCTGCTTTACGCCTGCGCCGCTTTTTGGATTTACGGAGCGCAATAGACCGTTGCGCCTCAAGAGGCAACACAAAATGAGTGCACGGGAGAAGCGACGCACGCAGTGCTCGCGTGTGCAATGGGGAATCGCCGCGAGCCGTCGAAACTACCTCGTCCGCAAATAAAAATCCCCCAGAGCAATGCCCTGAGGGATTTTTTATTAGGAGAGGAGGAGCCGAAAGGGAAAGCGCGGAGAGCATGGCGCATCGAGCAAAGTGCAAAGCATAAGCACTGCTCTAAGCCCTCTGCGTCAAGCGCTTTTATTTCGCCAGTACCATCTTTTTTGTCGAGACGAAATCGTCGGCTTCGAGGCGATAGTGATACACGCCCGAGGGCACCGGCGTGCCGTGTTGATCACGTCCGTTCCAAAGTACCGTATGACGCCCGGCTTCGCGGAAATCGTTCACGAGCCGAATGACTTTCTGGCCCAGCGTGTTGTAGATCGTGAGTTGCACGCGACCGGGCTTGGGCAATTGATATTCAATATTGGTAGTCGGATTGAAGGGGTTCGGATAATTCTGGCTAAGCCCGTAGGTTTCCGGCAACGCGACCAATGCCTCCACCGGCCCGTGCAAAGTCGATTTACCGCTCGCGTCAATGTCTTCGAGCTTGTAGTAATACTTGGCGCCGGCCTGTACTTTGTTGTCCACGAACGAATAGTTGCCGTCGCTTCGCGGGCGAATCATTTCGGAAGTGATGCGGGTGAACTGGCCGTGCAAGCTCTGGCCGCGCTGTACATGGAATCCAACGTTGCGGCTATCTCCGTTCGTGTTCCAACGTAACGTCACCGTGCCTTTGGCTTCCGCGCTTGCGGAGAAACTGCTCAACAACACCGGCACTTTGACGGCCCACTCGGTTTTGATTTCATCCTGGCCGTCGGTGATGACACAGACGACGTAGGAAAAGCCGGGCAGGCCCACGAACGCATAGCCGCTCGAATCCTTCCCCACCTTGCGGCCGTCTTGATACCAGGCGTAATGCAACGCATCGTTATCAAGATCAACGGCACGCACGCTCATCTTCAACCTTCCCACACCGTCGTTGCCTTCCTTGAAAGTCGTATCCGGTCTAGTGGGATCACCGCTACCCACCGGAACACGGCTTCGCAACTCCGGCGGACGATTGCGGTTCGCCACTTCAATGCGCACCACTTCGATATCCACGCCGCCCTTGCCATCGCGCGCGTAGAATACCGGTTCATGCACGCCGGCGCTGCTATAATTGGTGAGCCAAGTGAAAGTACGCGTGTTCAACGAGTCAAACACCGAACCCGGCGGCAAATTGCTCGCGCCGAAGGTCATGCCGTCGCCGTCAGCGTCGCTTGCGCTCAAGCTGAACTCGACGCGGCCAATCTCCGTGACTTTTTGATCCGGAACGTCGTTGAACACCGGGAAGTTATTGGTGAAGCCGGTGGCGGTAAACGTCACCGATGGAATTTGATTGCCGCCGCTTTTGATGCCATTCACTTTGTTTTCGCCCGCGACTGCACCAAGCGTCAAGCTTACTTGCGCGATCCCGTTGCTGTCGCTCGTGGTGCTGAAGGAAACCAGATTTTGCTGGCCGTTCAAATAGCCGCCGCCTTTGGTAATCACAAAGTTTGCGCCTTCGCCCAAACTCGGATTGCCGTATTGATCGCGGAAGAGCAATTGCAGCGGAAAGTTCAACGTCTTCTTCACCGTGCCGCCTTGATTGTTGGTGCGGCCCACGGGTGCCATCGTCACCGCGGCCTCCGCTTGCGCATACACCGGAATGGTAATCGGCGAGCCGGCCAGGCCCTCCGCAAGCACTTGCACGTAGCGATAGCCGCTGGTGTTGTCGAAATTCAGGAACGTCGTTGCCACACCGCCGCCCGTGGTTGCTACCGAGGTTTTCGTCAAGCTGCCCGTGCCTTTGACCAGCCGGAACTGCACCGTGTAGTTGTCGATGCCGTTGGCGCGCTCGTCACTGACTTGCACGCGAATCGGGCCGGACTGGCCGGCGACACGGCCACTGACTTTGGGAGTAAGCAGCACGATGCAGCACGGCCGGCCGCCGATCGCTTGCGCGCTGAAATCAATGGGCGAGCCTTCGAGTCCTTCGCTACTCACGCGCACGGCATTCAAACCGGCTTGCTCGCCGAGCTTGAGCGTTACGCGGGCCTCGCCGTATTCATTCGTTTTCACGCTCGTTGCGCTGAGCGTTCCGCCGCCGAAGGTGGTTTGAAACGCAACCGTGGTGTTGAACACCGCTTTGCCGCCATTATCCGTCACTTTCACTACCAGCGGCTCCGGTAAAGTTTCACCGGCAATGCCTTCTTGTTCATTGCCCGAAACGTATTCCAAATTCTTCGCGGCATTGTTCACGGCGTTCGCCAAAAAGATTACCGGCGAATTGACCAAGCCCGGCGCCTCCGCGCGAATCTGACTTTCGCCCGTGCTGTTGCCGAAAATGAAGAACGCTTCGGCTTCGCCATTCACACCGGAAGTGACTTTCATACTCGTTTCGCCGTTGCTCATCTTGCCCGCGCCGCTATGCACGCGGAATGTTACTTCACTATTCGGCACACCGTTGTTGAACTTGTCGCCCACTTTCACCACGAGCGGCGATTCCGTCGCGGTGTTGATATTGCCCTTTTGATTATTGCCGGAAACCAAACCGACGCGATTCGCTTCCAGAGGCAGAAAAGTGACCGTGGCCGTGTTCGTCAAGCGAATGCCGCTGGGAATATAGGCCGACACGATTTTATCGCCCGACTTGGATGATTTGAATTTGCCAAATGCCTGGCCGTTTGCATTCGTCAATTCCGCGGGCTGCACAATGTCATTCGGCCCGTTCGTCACTTCGATGATCACGGATTTGCCTACGACCGGATTGCCAAAGCTATCTTGAATTTCAACGATCACGTCTTTATACGTAACGTTATCCGCGCGATTCGCGCCTTCAGCAATTACTCGTGAAGTGAGTTGGCTCGGATTGCCCGCACTGGCAAACGCCACGAACTGCATGGGCGAGCCTTGCAACGGATTCGTGCCATCATTCGAGGTGGCTTCCACAATTTGACTATCGGGTAAGGTCACGCCGCCCAAAGTCAATTTCACTTGTGCAATGCCGCTCTCGTTCGTGGCAATCGTCGTATCGGCTTGGCCGCTCGGAAACTTGCCGTTGCCGCGCGTAATGCGGAACGTGACGGGATGGCCGGCAACGGGATTGCCCGCACCGACGCCGTCCTTTACCAAAACCTTGAACGGGTTCACTAATGCAGCGCCGGCGCCGCCGGTTTGGCGATTGCCGCCGTTGTCCGACATCTTGCGCGCACGGCTTGCAGTGGCCGTCGCATAAAACTTCATGGGCGAATTTTTCAAAGGAATCGCACCGTTGGTGGCGCGCACTTCAACAATGTTGTTGTACGGCGCACCATTCGTGGTCGGCCCGAGCGTCAAAAAGATTTGCGCTTTGCCGCCGTTGGCGGTGTTGATGGTATCCGCCTGCTGGCCGTCAATGTTGCCGCCGCCGCCCACCACTTTGAAAATAACTTTGATGCCGTCAATGCCGTTGTTGAAACGATCGGCAACTTTCACGACGAACGGCGTCGGCATACGATTGCCCACCACACCCGAAGCGCTGTCGCCGCTCACTTCAACCAAAGTATCCGGCGCGCTCACTTGCCCCTTCGCGGTGAACGTGCGCGGCGAGCCTGTAATTGCGGGGTTGGTCGAGGCCGTTACTTTGTGTTCGATCGGTTGCGGTCCGAGCTTCAACTTTGCGCGGCCCCGGCCCGCGGTGTCCGTGGTCGCAACGAATTGCGCATTGCCGTTTTGAAATACGCCGCCGCCCGCGGTCACCGCAAACGTGACCTTCTGCCCGGCAATGCCTTTGCTCGCGGAATCCAAAACCGACACGACGAGTGGATTGGGCAGAAAATTTCCCACCACGCCTTCTTGCGCATCGCCGGAATCGCTGCGCACATTGCGCAAACCAAACGTGCGCACGGTGAATGTGAAAGGCGAGCCGGAAATCTGCCTGCCGTTGTAGAGCGCCGAGGCTTTCACGGTGTTGATTGCGCCCGGCGTGGGTCCGCATTTCAGCGGCGCGCGCGCGAAGCCGGTGTTATCCGTAAGCAGCGTGTCCTTCTTTTGTTTGTTGATGGTGCCGTTGCCATCGATTACTTCGAAAATCACAGGGTAGCCGGAAAGCGGCGTGTTGTCTTGCGTGAGAATTTTCACGCTTAGCGGCGTGGCCACAATATACCCGGCTGAGCTTTTTTGATTATGCCCCCCTCCCGTGACGAAGCTCCCCGGAATTGCCGCAATCGAAGTAAAAGTCTGCGGGCTGCCCGCCAGCCCCGCGGAGGAGATCTC
>JABWAN010000502.1 GCA_013361015.1 Candidatus Zhuqueibacterota bacterium
GCAGACCACAGCGTCAATTGAGAAGATCGCACTCTGTCTTCTGCTACGGAAACAGCGAGCCTTTTCGATAGTACTTCAACGTTCTCCCCTCGCAAGTACTAGTACTCTCCTCCCAAAATCGATTAAAAACCGCGCTTGAACTAGTACCTGGTCTAGACCTTTTTTGAACCCTCGGGTCTATTCTTTCCTTGCTCAGACTTACCGATATTACGCCGGTTGCTTTCATCAGAAAGCAAATCTCAATCAACACAAGCAATACTTTTACAATGCTTCTCACCCTTTCTTCAGGAAGGCAAACATGAAGATCTTTGTCGGCAATCTCTCGCGCAACGCTACGACCGATTCGTTGCGGCAGGAGTTTGAAAAGTTCGGTCAGGTGGTTTCAGTCGACATCATCAAGGACAAATTTAGCGGCGAATCGAAAGGGTTCGGTTTTGTCGAGATGCCGTCTAAAGCTGAAGCGGAGGCCGCGATATCCGGGATGAGCGGACGGGATGTGGATGGAAGAACCTTGAACGTCAATGAAGCCCGTCCCCGCAACGACAACCGCGGAGGCGGCAGTGGCGGCGGCCGCCGTTTCTAGTGGGCTGTACGGGCATCATGATTCATCCTTCGGTGTTGGCTTGCAATAGAGCCCGCCGGAGGGTTATTCTATTTGCAAACGCCGCAACGCGCTTTCAGCAAATTTTCCATGAGGGTCATTCGTGCAAAAAATAAAAGTGCTTTTAGCGAGCCGGCCCAAGTTGCTTTCGGAAGTGAT
The DNA here is from genome assembly GCA_013361015.1 of Candidatus Zhuqueibacterota bacterium. GTDB lineage: Bacteria > Zhuqueibacterota > Zhuqueibacteria > Zhuqueibacterales > Zhuqueibacteraceae > JABWAN01. Next base: position 761 of record JABWAN010000502.1, read on the forward strand.
TCGCAACATGATTGCGCGCCAGCCGGATATGGAAGTGATGGGCGAAGTGCTCGACCCCATCGAGCTTCTGCTCGCGGTGAAAACGACCGCGGCTGAGATCGTCATCGTCACGCCGCTTGATTCCGAGGAAGAGCCGCGGCTGTGCCGGCATTTGCTCGCGGATCATCCGGAACTAAAAATCGTGACGCTTTCACGCACGGGTGAAGCGGCGACTTTATATGAATCCGGCTCGCGCAAGCAGCGCATCGAGGAGCCCGGCGAGGAATCCATTCTGCGCGCCATTCGAGACGTTGTGCGCGGTCACGAGATTTGAGCGTATGCGGTTTTTTTGAGCCTGCGGGAAGGAGATGCAATGAACGTTCTGTTGCTTTATCCGGAGTTCCCGGACACCTTCTGGAGCTTCAAGCATGCGTTGCGGTTCATCCGCAAAAAAGCTTCTTCGCCGCCACTCGGCCTCTTGACCGTGGCTGCGATGCTGCCCGCGCCATGGCACAAGCGCTTGGTCGATCTCAATATTGCCGGGCTTAACACTGAGGATTTGGAATGGGCGGACTATGCATTCATCAGCGCGATGACGGTGCAAAAACGCTCGGCGCTGGAAGTGATCGCACGCTGCAAAGGCGCAGGCGTTAAGGTCGTTGCCGGAGGGCCGCTCTTCACCGCAGAGTTCGAGCGCTTTGCGAACGTGGACCATTTCGTGCTCAATGAAGCGGAAATAACGCTCGCACCCTTTCTGAAGGATCTCGCGCAAGGCTGTGCGCGGAAATTATATACGACCTCCGATTATGCCGATCTGCAACAAACACCAGTTCCGCTCTGGGAACTGGCCGATCTCAAAAGCTATGCGACGATGAACCTGCAGTATTCACGCGGCTGTCCCTACGATTGCGAGTTCTGCAATGTGACCGCGTTGCTCGGACACCGTCCGCGTACGAAAAGCGCACCGCAAATTCTCGCCGAGCTTGACAGCTTGTATGCCTCGGGCTGGCGCCGGAGTATTTTCTTTGTGGATGACAATTTCATCGGCAACAAAAAACTTCTCAAAACCGACTTGTTGCCGGCGCTCATCGCGTGGCGAAAAAGCAAATCCGGATGCGCGTTCAACACCGAAGCTTCAATTAACCTGGCGGATGACGAGGAGTTAATGCAGATGATGGCCGAAGCCGGCTTCAATGCCGTTTTTGTTGGCATTGAGACCCCCGCGGCGGAAAGTCTGGCGGAATGCCGCAAGAAACAAAATTTGCAGCGTGATCTCATTGCCGATGTGAGGCGAATTCAACACGCGGGAATGCAAGTGCAAGCCGGTTTCATCCTCGGCTTCGACCACGACACGCCCGCCATCTTCCAACGCTTAGTAGACTTCATTCAGCAAAGCGGAATCGTGACGGCAATGGTCGGCTTGCTGCAAGCGCCGCCGGGCACCAAGCTCTATGAGCGCCTCAAACACGCTGGGCGTCTACGCGAGAGCATGTCCGGCGACAACGCGGATGGCACTACCAACATCGTTCCGCGTATGAACCTGGAGACTTTGCGCGCAGGATATCGGCAGGTTCTGCAGCATCTCTATTCTCCCGAAGTGTACTATAAACGAGTCAAAATCTTTTTGCAGGAATATCAACCGCCACGCATCAAATCGCCGATAAATTTTAAGCATCTCTCGGAGCAGTGCGGGGCGCTGTTACGTTCGATTTATCGCCTGGGGGTCGTCGGACAAGAACGCATTCATTATTGGAAGCTATTCCTGTGGACGCTCGTGCGGCGACCGCGTGTCTTTCCGCTGGCGATCACTCTCGCCGTTTATGGTTATCATTTTCGCAAAGTCAGCATGCTGCGAGTTCCATCCACGAGTCAACGCATTCATGAACCCAAGTGAGGATGTATGAAGACTAGACTGGTTTTTAACTTAGTGCTGCTCACCTTCTGTACGCTCGCCTCGCGCGGCATAGGGCTAGCAACTGCGGACGTGCGACTTGCGAAATTGGCGCCGCCGACCAATGTGCGTGTGGAAGCCGCCAGGAATGCGGTTAAAGTTACGTGGGAAGCGAGCACCGATGAAGCAAGCTATATGCTCGCCGGCTACAATGTATATTTTGGAAATGAATCGCTAGCCGCCCTGTCACCGAACCAGCTTCCGGCTGCAGTGCAAGTTGGAAAAGGCGTGGAAGAATATGTCGTGCGCGGCCTAGAAAACGGCCGGCAGTATTTCATCCAAGTACGATCACGCAACAACAATGGTGATATCAGCACAGCCGGGCAACCTGAAAATGAGGCCGCACCGCTGTTTGAGGGAAAAATCTATGCGCTCGCCATGTACGATGATGACCCCGCCACCTCAACATACAACAGCGGATACGGCTGGAATCGCAAGACGGGCCAGGATCAGCCCGGTTATCATGACGTCAGACAACACGGCAAATACGTCGACATTCTTATGATGGAATCTCCCGCGGCGAAACAGCAGTCGCTCTTTATCAGCCCGGCCGCAACCGAACGCACAACGCGCTGGCCGGTACGAAACCACACGCTTATTGCTGATATGGGCACGGAATGGCTGACCACCACGATCTTGCCGGACTCGGCCTTCACGACGCAAGCGGAAATCAAAAGCGGCCATGTGTATATTCTAAAGATGAGCGCCGATTACTACCTCAAGCTCCGCGTCGATACGTACGGCGAAGTGAATCTGCTGTTGCCCGCGGGAGCAGCGCGCCAGAGCACGAGCCTCAACAAGATCACGTTCACTTACGTCGCTCAACTTGGACAAAGTTACCAACAATTTCTGACGGGCAAGCCCTAGCGTTCGCAACGCGGACTGCCTGCCTAAGGAGCTCCAAATGACGCACAATTATTGTGAAAATCTGAATCATCGCCGCCCGAATGCGCCGGTGCGCTTTTGTCCGCAATGCGGGGCCATTGTCAATATGCGCATTCTAAAGCAGCAGTGCTCTGAAGCCACGCACGACAAGAGCCGCCGCAATCAAAACTTTTTTTGTGTCGATTGCGGCGTTGTGCTCAGAAAAGGCGCCGTGCCCATGGCAGCGACTCGCCGCTGAAATCGTGGAGCATATTCACAACCAATAACGTAGCCGCGGTGCTGTAAGTTCATGCAGCATGAGAACGGCTTTCAAATCACATGCATAAACGCCAGGAGACCTACAATGCCAATCACAACACGCATGGCAAGAACCAAATGCTACTTTCACGAGCTGCAACGTCCGCCGGAATTGCCGTATGACCGTTTTCAACACCACGTTTGTTGGATTTGCCAATCACGCTTGCTGGAATTGGCCAAAGCCAATTATCGCTTCGAGCTGCGCGAGCACGTCGTCAGCGTCGCCTTGCAACCCGAAGCTGAGGCCGTCGTCGCTTAACAATGTTCGCCATTCAGATTTCGAAATAATTTGTTCGAGGAAAATATGCAGAGCCAAGGCAACACAATTTTTGTCGGAATCAAAATCAACGACAAGTTGCGAGAGCAACTCGATAGCAGCAATGCTTCCATGAAGCCTTTCTTTGCCGACAACGATCCGGAGCATCTGCAAATCGTACAAGTCGATGAAGACGAGTACATTGGCAAAGTCATCGCCAGCGGCGTGGCCCTGGAAACCTTAAGCAATATGCGCATGAACGTGAAAACCATGGTTCAAATGATCTGCCCGAAATTCACGTTCATGGACAGCGCTCTGAAAGTGCTAGCGCTTGCGCCCACGTCCGTACGAAGCCTGCGCATATAACTCTTTTTGCATGGAACGAAACCTGTGATTCAACCCAAAGATCTTTATCGCAAATTGGATGCGCTGCTGGCCAGTATTAACAATGGCAGCTCAGAAAAGGATTTTCTATACTCCGTCTCTGCAAAATTGGAGAACTCCTTTGCCAAAGATTTGTACATTCAAAACGGCCGCCTTTACGTGGAAGAACATGACGCCTTTGTGCTGCTTAAAGCTTCGCGCCAGGCGCTCGCGGTGTTGGACGCCGAAGCTGCACAATTGGTGCTTAGAAATGGCAGCTACATTTACAACGATGCTGCTTTGCACATAAACGAAAAAGTCAGTTTGCAGAGGGAATACACGATTCCTGCAGCATTCACCGTGCGGAACGCGAGCCAACGCTGGATTTTTGTCTTTGACCTCAAAAGTGGCTGGGTACGGGAGGAGGTGGAATTTTGCTTGAACGCGGTCCGCTCGCTCCTCAATTTCCGGCTGGTTTCCGACGCCATGTCGAATGATGTAAAACGGGCCGCC
>JABWAN010000503.1 GCA_013361015.1 Candidatus Zhuqueibacterota bacterium
GTGCTGCTCGGGCAGGCGGTGCGCGCGATGCGCGGGCCGCGCCGCGGCGCCGGAGCGCCGTGAACGCCGCCATGAGCCAGACGACGATCGGCTTCATCGGCTTTGCGGCGCTGCTTTTCCTGCTCGCGCTACGCATGCCGATCGGCATCGCGATGATGCTGGTCGGCACGGTCGGCATCGCGGTTCTCAATTCGCCCGACGCCGCGCTCAGGATCCTCGGCGAGTTCCCGTATGCCTATTCCTCGGTCTACGCGCTCAGCGTCATTCCGCTGTTCGTGCTGATGGGCAATTTCGCGTCGGCCTCGGGCCTCGGCCGCGATCTCTACGGGGCCGCCTATGCCTGGATCGGCCACCGGCGCGGCGGCCTCGCTTCCGCGACGATCCTGGCCTGCGCCGGCTTCGCGGCGCTCTCGGGCTCGTCGGTCGCGTCGGCGGCGACGATGGGAAAGGTGGCGCTGCCCGAGATGCGCCGCTACCGATACGATCCGCGGCTCGCCACCGGCGCGGTCGCCGCGGGCGGCACGCTCGGGATCCTGATCCCGCCCTCGACGGCGATGATCGTCTACGCGCTACTGACCGAGCAGTCGATCGGCAAGCTGTTCCTCGCGGGCTTTCTGCCCGGCCTGTTGCTCACGGCGCTGTTCGTCGTCACGATTGCGGTCGTCGCCAATCTGCGGCCCGAAATGGGGCCGCCCGGCGAGCGGCAATCGATCGGCCGGCGCTTCGCGGCGCTGATGCGCAGCGGCGCGCTGCTCGCGATCGTCGTGATCGTGATCGGCGGAATCTATCTCGGCATGGATGATTTTTCCGGCTTGCTGCGCCTCGTGCTTTTGCAGCACAACGGCGAGAATTTTTCTACTTCTGAAGCCTGTGCGCTCGAACGCATTGATGCCTTTGACGAAGTCGCCACGGGTAAGCAGCAGATCCTAGATGAAGAACAGGCGCGCGAAGAGTATGTGGACGCCTTACTCGCTGCGGCAAATTTACAAACGCCGTGGAAGCTGCCTCACCGCCTCACCCTCGGTGTGCTCGATGCAGGCACAGAAAAAGCCGTGCGGCGTCTCTTCGAAAAATTGCACCTCCCCGTGGAAATTATCTGCCGTCCGCTCGAAAGCGATACAGCTATACGCCAAAGCATTTTGTCCTTTGAGCGTGACTTGCTTAGCACACAGAAGCATTCATCGCATTTCGTGCTATTGCTGGCAACGCTAGGGGAAAGCCTCCGCGTGCTGCTGCCGGAAAAAACCGCCGCACCGTTTGGTGTGAGTGATGTCGCGCTTGCGCAAATTTTAGCTAACCATAAACCACCAAACAGAAACTTGCTGGGCGGTTGGCTGATGCCGAAAATCTCTAGTATCCCGGTGGCACGCGCTGCCTCCGCACAAATCTACGGCATGAACGCGAATATGGCTGCGTTCGCGCACGCGCAAGGCTATAAGGCTTGGTATGGCTTCGATGGCAACGGCGGTATCACAGTTTCAGAATGGTCGCACTATCACGATGCCCTCATGGCGCTCACGCACCTCTTACCTCACTTAAACGAGGAGAACTATGCGCTCTGTTGCCACGTCGGGCAGTGTTACTCGAATGCCTATCATCTCCTCCCCTGCGCAGATGAAGCCAAAGCTCAGGTCGTGCGGAAATTGATCGAAAGTTTTGGTGGCGTGCCGAATGAGGTCAACGACGGTGTAAAATTTGAGTTGGAATCCGGTTGGGTTCTGGTTCGTCTGTGCGCAGGCCGGGAAGCGCTGGAAGTGTTCAAACATGAAACGAAGCGCGCCGCGTATGATGCAGGCAAATCAGAAATCACTGTTCTTTTGGAAAGGATTTTGGCAAGTTTCATCGGATGGATTAAGGAGGCGCGCGCGGAAAAACAGGAGTGAATTCCTCAGCACTTCACTCTTCCGGAGAGACAGGACTGTGCGGGGAGGCTTGCCAAACGAAGCGCAGCAACGTGAGGAATCCTTATCGCAAAACTATAAAATCCCACACCCGGGAATCGGAACGACGAATCTAAGCGTATTCACACCGCCGGATTCTTCCAGAATGGCCCCAAGCACTTTGCTCAAAAGTCCTCATAGAATGCAATGTCCACAATTTCGAGTTTTCTCGTGCTGCGTGGAAGCTTTGCTTCCACCACGTCCCCGATGCGATGCTTCATAAGCGCCTGCGCAAGCGGCGATTGATAGCTGATGATGCCGTTATCCAAATTCGTTTCACCATCGCCGAGGATCGTATACTTCTCCTTCTCTCCCGACGCTTTATCAACGAGCGTCACGACTTTGCCCAAAGTGACAATGCCTTCCGGCAAATCGCTTTTGCGAATGATGCGTGCATTTTGAAAGCGCTCCTGCAGCATTCCGAGCTTGGCCATATAATTGGCCTGTTTGTTTTTGGCGGATTCATACTCGGCATTTTCGCGCAAGTCCCCGTGCTCGCGCGCGGTCGCAATTTCCTTGGCAATGTCGTTTTTAAGATAACGCTCGATATCTTCGATCTCCTTGCGCAATTTTCCGTAGCCGGCTTCCGTGAAATAGTACTGCTTCATCTAAAACTCCTTGTGACAAATGCTTTCAGAAAAATTTGCCATTCGAAAAAAAGTCCATTCCCTCCCGGCGCTTGCCGGAATTGAATAGACTCTCTTGGAATGACAGCTAGGCGTGAAATCCAAAACCAGTAGGTGAATACTGCAGAAGCGTCGTGCAATTGGCGGGTAATATACAAAATCAGAGTTCTGGTTTCAACCCATTTTCTAGCGAATTTCCCGTTGCGAAATTCGCTCTTCACGTTTAAATTGCCCGCACTCAAAATGAAAAAAAAATCCCATCAAAATATTTCCGGCACTGATAGTCTCGGCGGCCTTTCTGCACGGCTGCGGAGTATTCTGCAGCAAAAAATCTTGCGGTGGTATTTGGCGTCGCACCGGCAATTGCCCTGGCGCAAAACCCGCGCGCCCTACGCGATCTGGGTTTCGGAAGTGATGCTCCAGCAAACTCAGACCGTGAAAGTTTTGCAGTATTATGAAGCCTTTCTAAAACGTTTTCCCACGCTGGCGGCGTTGGCGCAGGCTCAGCTCGATGACGTGCTGAAAGCATGGGAAGGTATGGGCTATTACGCGCGCGCCCGCAATCTCCATCGTGCCGCACAACAGATTTTAAAAGTGCACGGAGGAAAATTCCCGGAAACCTACGAACAACTCCTAGAAATTGCCGGTATTGGGCCATACACGGCCGCCGCGGTAGCCAGCATCGCATTCAATCAAAACCGTGCCGTTCTTGACGGCAACGTCGAAAGAGTGTTGAGCCGGATTTTTCTCGTACATCTTCCGCCGAAAAATCCTTCTGCAAAAAAGCTCTTTCACAAAATCGCCGCAGACTTTCTGCTCCACGGCCAAGCGCGCGATTGGAATCAGGCTTTGATGGAATTGGGCGCTCTAATTTGTACGCCCACTCGACCAAAATGTGAAAGCTGTCCCGCACAACGGCACTGTCGCGCCTATAATGAAATGGATCATCCGGACCGGCTGCCGGTGCGCGTACGCAAACCGCCTCGTCCACATTACAACCTCGCCGTCGGATTGATTTGGAAAGGCGCACGACTCTTAATCGACCAACGCAAAGAAAACGCCTTGCTCGGCGGCTTGTGGGAGTTTCCCGGAGGCAAGACGGAAGCACACGAAACTCACGCGGAGGCACTGCGCAGAGAAATTAGAGAAGGCTTGGCCGTCGAAGTCGAGGTCGGCGATTTTTTTATGACGGTCGAGCACGGCTTCACGCATTTCAGCATTACGTTGCATGTCTATCATTGTCGCTTCATCACGGGCACGCCGCGCGCCATTGGCTGCCAAAAGTGGCAATGGGTTCTGCCCGAAGAATTGGACCAGTTCGCATTTCCCACGGCCAATCGAAAAATCATAGCTGCATTGAAGCAATCGGTTTGATGACGATGAGAACGCTCGAAACAAAACGGATTATTGATACACAAGAAATTCTCCCAGCTAATCCCCTCTTCAGGAGGGTGTCGCTCACAACAAACAATATCTTCACACTTGAGCACACCCCCCCGGCCCCTCTCCCGGGGGGAATACGGTTGGCCATTACCGCACCGTGGGAAGACGAAGAGGTTGTGGTCGATGATGACATCGGCTCACGCCTCGGCGCGCCGTGGAAAGTCGTGCTCTACAATGATGATATTCACACTTTCGATGAGGTCATTGTGCAACTGCAGAAGGCGCTGCGCTGCAGCCAAGACAAAGCCCAGAATATCGCGTACGAAGCGCACACGCGCGGCAAAGCGATTGCCTACGCCGGAGAGTTCGAAGATTGCTTCAAAGTGACTGCGGTTTTGCGGGAGATTCAGTTGATCGTGGAGATCGAAGGGTGAGGCGGATTAGCGTTTCGCAAAGTATCGCCCAAAAATCAAATCACTGAGGCGAATGGCCTCTTTGGAATAGGGGTTGATCTTGCGCTTATTCAGCTCGCCGTCCAATTGTGCTTTAGCTTCCTTCCAAGTCTGCAACAACTCCAACCGTTGAATGAAATCCAAATATGCATCTTCATCGCGCTGAAAAACATTCCGAATGAAAAGCTTGCGGCTCTTCTCGTCAATGAGCTTCGTCAACGCGGGAAAAGGGCCGGCCGGCTGTTGTTCCAGCTTCGCGCGCGAGATCATCATCGGCTCTTCTTCATCAAACCGGATAAGCGGGCGCTTTTTCGCAGGCTCGCTCGGCAGGGCCGGCGGAGCAATCTGTGCGACCTCTATTTTATTCTCCGCGGTGACGTGCGCCGGTGCAGGTTGCGGCAAGGCGTCAATATTCTCTGCAAATGCCTCCATTTGCATGCTGCCCTCTTGCCTCTCCGCACTCTGCACCGATCGCAACTCCCGCAGCGAGGTCTGCACCAATTGGTTTTCAATTTCGCTGGCCGCCTCTTCCAAAAAATTATTCATATCAATTTCAGAAGAGAGTGGCAATTCTGCGGCGCTCGTATCGCGCCA
>JABWAN010000504.1 GCA_013361015.1 Candidatus Zhuqueibacterota bacterium
CCGCGCGGGCCGGTAAGGTAGCCGCCATCGAGACTGCCCTGGCCGTCAACCAAACTGACGCCGGTGACGGCCTGGACGTGCTGGCCAAGCTAGGAGGGTTCGAGATCGGCGCCATCGCCGGGGCGATGCTGGCGGCCGGGGCAGCCCGGGTGCCGCTGGTGGTCGACGGGCTGATAGCGACCGCGGGTGCGCTGGTGGCCTATCTCCTCGCGCCTCAGCTCAAGGGTCGCCTGATCGCCGGCCATGCCTCGGTCGAGCCGGGTCAACGGGCGGCGCTGGCCTGGCTGGGCACCGAGCCGCTGCTCGATCTCGGCTTGCGTCTCGGTGAAGGAACCGGCGCGGTCCTGGCCTTTGGGCTGGTGGAAGCAGCGGCGCGGATTCTCAATGAGATGGCCACCTTCGCCGAGGCCGGCGTCAGCGGGGCATGAACGGCTTCCTCAAGGCTCTCAGCCTGCTGACCATCTACCCCTGCCGGCCCAACTGGGAAGATGGCCGACCGGCCGGTGAGGCACTGGTCTGGTACCCTGTGGTGGGCTTGCTGGTGGCCGTGCCGCTTCTGCGACATCGTACTGACACACAGCTTCCGCAGGCGCAGAAGCAGGATAGCACGGGTGCGGCCTTTGTTAAACCGAAAACCACGCGGCCGCGTATCGAACGAAACGAGAACGATCCGATTTTGCGTGCGCGCTTGGCGCAACAAGTTTCGGATTATTTCGAGGCAACCCGCCTCGTTTTATTGGAAGTCAAAAACAACGGGAGCGCACCGCAAGAATTTAATGTGGCGGAAATCAGAGAGTCTTCACAAAAGTTGCTGGAGCAATCGTTGTTGCTGAAGTCGGAGTTGAAAGAAGAACAACTGGCGTTCCTGCGCGGCACCGTGGAGCAGCTTGAAGTAGTTTTGTTCGATCTCGCCAATTTGGAAAAAGTGCCCGAGCAAGAGGAAGTGGAGATGTTGCGCGCCGCAATTCAACAGGGTGACTTGCTCATCAAAATCGAAGTGATCGATCTCAAAGCGCTCACGCAACCTGCGCAAGACCGAATTGGTGCGCCGGCCTCACGCCGTCATGCGACCAGGCCTCGCATATGACATTTTGGAGTTCAATTCAGATGAAAATGTGGAAACCATGTTCGAATATTCCTCCTGCAATGAGGGAACTATTCAGACGATTGCTGGCGATTGGCATTTTACTCTTCCTCGCTGCGCCACAACTTATTGCGCAAACCTCTAGCTTCGCATATTCGGAAGAATCAACTTGGGGAGGCGGAGAAGATTTCAAGCTTTTTGATGAAGGCAAACGCTTGCGCAATGAGCAGAAATGGCGCGAGGCCATTGCAGTTTTTCAGAAACTGCGGCAACAATTTCCTCAAAGCGTGTATGCCGACGATGCCCAGTTTTGGATTGCATACTGTTTCAAAAAGCAAGGCGACAAAACAGAAGAGGCTTTTCGAAACTACGAGAAACTCGTGCAGGAACATCCGCAAAGCTCATGGGTGGATGATGCCGAAGCAGAAATGGTGGAGCTGGCGCGCGACCTGGTGGCGCAGGGCAAAAGCGAATACCGGCGCTATGTAGATACTGCTTTGGAAAAAGAGTCGCGGATGGCGCGCTTGCAGGCTTTGCTTGCGCTCGGAGATTTGAAAGATCGCAAAGCCATTCCGCTGCTGGTCGATATTCTTAACAAAGAAAAAGACGCTGCGATACGGCTGCGCGCGATGATGATGCTCGAAGAATTCGAAGCACCCGAGGCGATGCCCGCGGTTTTGCAGACGCTCAAAACCGAGGAGAACAAAGACATCAAGCTGCGCGCTTTGTACTACCTCGAAAACGTTTATGATGAGCGTGCGCTTGCGGTCTTATTGGAACTTTTGCGCACGGAGAAAGACCCCGATCTGCGGCTGCGAACACTTTACGTTCTCGAAGAAATGTCGAGCAGTGCAGCGGCGCCCGCGTTGCTCGAAGTGCTGCAGAACGATGCCGATCCCAACTTGCGTTTGCGCGCACTTTATGCGTTGGAGGAACTGAATGACGAACGCGTGGTGCCGGCACTGCTGAACGTCTTGAGCAAAAAAGAAGAGAACCACGACCTCAAGTTGCGCGCATTGTACATGCTGGAAGAAATAGACGATCTGCGCGCCATCCCGGGATTGCTGCAAGTGCTCAAAACCGAAACCGACGCCAATCTCAGACTACGCGCGCTCTACGGTTTGGAAAAGCACAAGGACTCCGTCGCCGCACAAGAAGTGCTTGCCGCCTTGTTGGAAGTGTTGCGTGATGAAAAAGACAGCGAACTTCGACTGCGCGCGTTATATATTCTGGAAGACATGGAATCCGCGGAAGGCATACCGGCGCTCATCGAGCTTCTCGCGAAGGAGCAAGACAGTAATCTGCGCTTGCGCGCTTTGTATATTTTGGAAAAATCCGATGACAGCCGCGCCGTACCGGCGTTGATCCATGTGCTGGCCAATGATGAAGATGCCAACTTGCGGTTGCGCGCACTGTATGCTTTGGAAGATAAGGACGCGCCAGAAGTCGTGCCGGCATTCATCGAAACGCTGCGCAACGATTCCGAGGCGAACTTGCGGTTGCGTGCAATTGCTGCGCTCGAGGAAACGCAAGACGAGCGTGCGATTACACCCTTGATCGATGCCGCGAAGAGTGATTCCAATCGTGAAGTGCGCAGTCGAGCGCTCGTGGCCTTGCGTGCGTTCGACGACGAGCGCGCCGCGGCGGCGTTGATCGAGTTCTTGCAGCGGGAGTACAAAGAGTAATTTGAGGGAACAGCCATCTCGCGGCAACGATTACAACGCTACTGCGCGAATATACCGCCGTAGCGTTTTTTATTTTATGCGAATTTCCGTTTGCAAAAATAGCCGCGTTTGAGTATGCTTGTGCCGTTCAGAAAATCAGAACGGTACGATCATTTCAAATCAAGGAGACATTTTAATATGCGCAGCAAAATGTTTTTGGCCATGCTCCTCATGTTCGTTGTCGCCTGCACGCAAAAAACTTCCGAGGCGGAGAAATACGGCGCGGCGCTTTCGCTCAATGAACAAACCAAAGTCTCGGCGATTTTAGCCGCGCCGGAGAGTTATCTCGGCAAAAAAGTTTTGATTGCAGGGCAAGTGCTCGACGTGTGCGCGAAGGCCGGTTGTTGGATGGAAATTGCGAGCGATCAATCCGAACAGAAGATCAAAGTGAAAGTCAATGACGGAGAGATCGTGTTTCCGATGGCGGCGAAAGGCAAAACCGCGAAGGTCGAGGGCGAAGTTTATAAGATCGAATTGACCGCGGAGCAAGCCCTCGGCTATCAAAAGCACGTCGCCGAAGAGCAGGGTGTTCCGTTCGATTCCACCAGCGTGACCGGAGCGATGACGATTTATCAAATCAAAGGCCTCGGCGCGGAGATTGGCGAGTAGATTCTTCAAAAACCTTGCGAAGGATCGAAGCCTTCGCAAGGTTGTGCTTCCCTCCTTTCCAAACGTTTTCCCCGAACACCCTTTCGACATTCCGACTCATGGCTTCCTCGAACGCGCGCTCCCATAAAAAAATCTCATTGCTTGCAAAAGCCTGCGGCGCTTTGTTCGCGCTCTTCATTGTCATCGTGATTTTTGCGTTACGCCCGGTTGATTACACGCCCTATTTCGAGACGGAATACTATCGCAATACGCGAGCACGCTTGTCACAATTAGCAGCGACGCGAGCGCTTCGCAGTCACGGCTCTCTTTTCATTGGCCTCGGCCGGGCCTCTTTGACGCCGCGCTTGCACAACTCCATTCAAGTGCCGGGCAGTTTCGAAAGACTCCCGCTTGCGGGTTATGGCAAACGACTGGGCCGTACCGCTGAAGGCGTGCACGACAGTTTGTTTGCGAGCGCGATTGCGCTGCGTGTTGGCGAGAAAGAAGTGGTTTTGGTTAATATCGACGCGCTTATTGTCTCGCGTGCGATGGCGGAGGGCGTGATCGCGCAAGTGGACAGTGCGCTCGGCCTCAAGCGTGAACAAGTGCTCTTCGGTGCAACGCACACGCACTCCGGCTTCGGTGCGTGGGGCGAGGGTGTGCTCGCCGAACTATTTGCGGGCGAATACAATCCCAAATCTTTGCAGTGGATCATTCAACAAATGGTCGCGGCCATTCAGCGCGCGCATGCCGACCTTTCGCCGGCGAATTTTGCTCACGGCGATTTCGCGGCGCCGCATCATGTTGCCAATCGGCTCGTGGGAGAGAAAGGCGGAGTCGATGAGCAATTCAGCTATCTCATCTTTCGCCAAGCCGATGGCGATCATGCGATACTCGGCGCATATGCCGCGCATGCAACCGTGCTCACACACAACAATATGCAACTCTCTGCGGATTACTGCGGCTATTGGCGCGCGGCGATTGAGAAGGCCCTTGAAAATCCCGAGCACTTTGTTATTCCCCCCTTGAGGCGGGTGTCGCTCAGTGTCAATACCGTCGCTGGACAACACCCCCCTAACCCCCCTGAAGGGGGGAATTTTGAAATGCCTTTTGCGAGAAAACATCGCGGCATGGCGGTCTTCTTTGCAGGCGGAGTGGGGAGCCATTCGCCGCGCGGTGAGGGCGAAGAGTTCGAGCGGGCGCGTTTCATTGGCGAAGGTTTGGCCGATAATTTGTTGATACGGATTCCGAAACTCGTTTTCAAGTCTGAAGCAACGCTGGGCTATCTCGGTTTGAAAGTTGATTTGCCGGAATTGCACATGCGCGCAACCGATCAATGGCGGCTCGCGCCGTGGATTGCAAAGCAGCTCGTTTATGAACATGATTCATACTTGCAACTCATCGCACTGGAGGATTTGCTCTGGCTCGGCGCACCCTGTGACATTAGCGGCGAGATTGCTTTAACGATGAAAGACTTCGCGCAACGCCGTGGCTACCAAGCTCTGCTCACGAGTTTCAACGGCAGTTATCTCGGCTATGTCATTCCCGGACGCTACTATCACTACGATTCTTACGAATCGCGGCGTATGTCTTTCTT
>JABWAN010000505.1 GCA_013361015.1 Candidatus Zhuqueibacterota bacterium
GAGATGCCATTGCCCATTGACGATAAACGCATAACAACGTTTGAGCACGCCGAGGAGATTGCCGTCCACGTCGTATTGCATATCGCCGTACTCTTGCACTGCGGGCCGGCATTGCAACAAACCATGAAACGGTGTGCGAATGCTCGCGAGCGCGCTGCGCACTTGCGGCGTGTCTTCGCCGATGGGCGCAGTGGAGAGCACGTAGCTCGCGCCGCTCACGAGGAGATCGTTGCCGCGCAGCGAATGATCGGACAGCTTGTTGTCCTTCTCCGCGTCGAACGTGTAGTATGCAATCAAATCCTCCTTCTCGCCGAGCAAACGGCGGAAAAGATTGTCTTGCACCTGCTCTTGCGTGCGCGCGATTTTCCAAACGCGCACTTCTTCCATCTCGCCTTGAAAAAAATCTTTTTTAGGATTATTGCCCAACGCGCCGAGTGTGAATTGCGATCCGATTGCAGCATTGAAGTCCGAGGCTTTTTTGTTATCAGCGGGAACACTTTCGCCGTTGCAATAGAAACGCAACTGCGAAGCGCTCCATTCGGGATCTTTAATCCACTTCACATTGCCTTTGAGCTTCGCATGATTGCTGCTCTTTGAATCAAAGCCGAGGCCGCCTTCGTTCTCTTCGAAACGCCACCACGAAACCAGGCCTTTTTCGACGCCCTTGATATCGACGCCGAGGTTTTCAAGATCGCGCGCGACGTTCCAAATGCGCACTTCACTGATCACGCCTTTGCAGCGCGCTTCACGCAGGCCCGTGAGAAACGCGCGGCCGATCTCGAGCGGGGCGTTGCTGCTGCCCACGTCCGCGCCCGCGTATTTGTGTGAGCCTTGCGCGACGAGCTTGCCCTCCGCGTCTTTGCTATAGAATTTGATATCGTGCCACTTTTCCACCTTCACGCCGATGACGTTGCCCTGCTGATTCTTTTCTTCCGTGGTCACGACGTTGAGCTTGCGCGTCACCGCAATGCGATTGAAGTAGCCGCGTCGCACGGCATTCGCATTCGAAGCGAATTGTTGATTGCCGTGCTCCGAATCCTCAAAAGAGAAAACGATTTTGCCGTCTTCATCAATGTGCAAAGCATACGGCACATCTTGAGCAGTGCCGTCGTCGATTTTGCCTTTGCAGAGAATGCCGCACGTGTCGCTCGTGCGGCTTTCGAGAAACACTTCGATGGTCAAATCGTCGCTGAGGTCGAGCGTGGTGTCGCTGCCGCAATCGAGGTATGTTTCACCGCCGTCGAACTCCAAAGCATACGATTGATTGTAAACCGCAGCGAGATGCGTCCAACTGCCGCCCGCGAACACGTTCTTGGTTTGCACGAAACGCTCGCCCACGCCCGCGAACGCTTGATATGCGGGCAGCGGCGATTCGACGAGCGGGGGATTGCCGTTGCGCGCGCCGTGATTTTGATAGCGCGAATAATCTTTCGCGCTGCGATTTTCAAAATGCCAATAGCCCACGAGATCGGTTTCGTTGCCGCTGAGTTGGCGAAACATGTCTGCATCGATCTCGGCCTCGCTGCGGCCGCGTTTCCAAACGCGCACCTCGTCAATTGCGCCTTTAAATAATCTTTCCTTCACGCCGCCGCGCGCGCCGATGGCCCAATCGGCTTCGACTCGCAATGCGCCCGTTGCTTCGTTGTGCGATGCTTCCAGCTTGCCATTGCGATAAAGCTTCCACGCGCTGCCGTCATACACACCCGCGAGATGAGTCCAGTTCGCGCCGGTCTTGTCTTCGGCAGGAATCGACATTGTGACTTTGTGATCGCTGCCGTTCCACGAGCCGATTTCATAGTTGCCGTCAATGATGCGCAAAAAAACTTCGGTGGAAGTGAAGCCGTGCGCGACGAGGTTGCGAATGCCGTCGAAGGCTTCGGGCTTGATCCACGCTTCAATCGTGATCACGCCGGTAAAGTTGAGATGGGGTTGATTGGGAATCTGAATGTGATCATTCGCGCCGTCCAATTTGAGCGCGGAGAGTAGAGGTTGGCGTTTGAGACCGAGCGTATATTGCGAGGAATCGGATTTGTGCTGCAACACGCGCGCTTGGTTTTGCATCTCACGCGGCCGCACCCACGCTTCGAGCGTAACGTCGCCCGGCGCCGCAAACTTTTTCAGATTCTCCGTGCTGTTATTAACAAGAGAAGCGAAATGCGTTTGACCGTTGAAGCTGAGGGTGTGGCCAGGCGAGGCCGCAGTCCATTCGCACACCAACGTGTTGCCGCTTTTACTCACTTGCTCGATTTGCACGAGGCCCTCGGTGCGCAACGCACCCGCGCGCACGAGCAACGAGCCGAAACTGAGATCGCTTGGCACTTTCGTGCTGCTCGCCATGCCCGCGTAATCATATTCAATGAAGAACGCAGGCAACTCTGCATTCGGCGCGCTCGTGGCCGCGCTTTCGACGTTCACACTCAATGCGCCGCGCTCGACGCTCTCTTTCACGCGCAAGCGGATTTTATCAAACAAAAGCGTTGTGCCTTCAGCGAGCGCACGCCGCACACCCGAGGCGAAATGAATTTTCTCAATGCGGCCTTGCACAAGCTCGACGGTGCCGGAACCGATGTACACGCGCTCGCTAGCCAAGCCGTTCAACACGCGACTGAATTTTTCCGGCGCGCGAGGAACGTTGCGCCACGTTTCGGTGATGACTTGTTCCGGATCGTTATTTGGACGAGTGATGACGACCGTGCAAAGCGCATCGTCTTCAGTGTGCGCATGCACTGCAATAGAGAGCCGATCCATCTCCGCTTCGGTCGTGCGCGCGAGGCAACGCACACTGTGATTGCCGTTTTCATCAAGCAATTGATACTGCGCGCGTTGCGTGAACGTATTGTAGTAGCACACGAAGAACTGGTCATCCGCCCCGCGAAAATACAGCGCAAGCTTGCCGCCCGAGCTTTCGAACAACAGCGGCTCGTCGTTCGTCCACGCAAAACCGAGCACGCCGCCGGTGAGGCTCAAGCCGAACGCATCGGTTTGCACGAGCGGCATGGCCACGCTCACGCCCTCGTCGAGCAACACGCGATGGCGTTGCAACTCCGTGCGTTTGTCGCGCGCTTCCAATTCTTTCTCACTGCGCTCCTGCTCTTTCGCGCGTCGCACCGTTTGATACTTGCCGCGTTCCGTGTTCAACGCCGCGAATGCCGAATCGACGCTGCTCTGCGCAGCGTCGCGTGCGCGCGTTGCCGCTGCAATCTTTGCAGAGAAATCCGGATTTTCTGAAATGTCCATGCTCGAGATGCGATCATTCCAACTGTTGCCCACGTAGCTTGTGCTCGAAGTGAAAGTCGTCGAATCACCGCCGCGATTCGCGTGTTGATAGACCTTCACCTGCAACGACTCGGGGATGGAGATGGAAGAGATGAGATCGTTAAAGCCGTGCTGATTCAGTTGCGTGTAGCCGACGAAGCCTTTGCCATACGAGAGCGAGCGTCCGCGATAGCCGCTGTGCTCGTATAACGTGATGCGCGCATGCAGCGGCTCGTTAATTAAAGCTTGCTCGGCCGCGCGCTTGTTGCTCAAATTTGTGCGCGCCGTTTTTAGGGTTTGAATTTTCGTTTTGAGATCATCATAGCCGCTTACCGGCAACGTGCGCGTTGTGCTGCGATCTTGCAAAGAAGCGAGAATAACTTCATCGACTTGATTCAACACCGCAATGTCGTCGGTTAAGTTGATCACGTCTTGCGTGAGCGTCGTGATACTCTGCTCCAAATCGCTCATGCGCTGCAAGCGGTCGTTCACGCTCAAACCGTCGCGGCTTTCAGCGTTGATCGTCGCGAGTGGCAGCACATCGGGCGCTTGCGCGAGCCGGCCCGTTGTGCTCACGCCGAAATCCAAAGACGCGATCTCATTGTGCGCGCCATTCGGTGTTTTCGTGGCGACCGCGAGCATCACGCGTGCGCTTTGTTTCAGCGGCTTGGCTTGCGGCGCGTTTGCGCTCGCATTGCTCTCTTGATGATAATAGAGCAAAGCCGTAAGCCCCGATGCAATGCTGCGGCCCGCGACGCGAAAACTGTTGCGTTGCAAGCCCGAGCTTTCACCAATCGGCGCAGTGGAAGTCACCCACTCGCCGCCGTTGCGCGTCGCATTATTTGCGTTGTCGGTTTGATCAAAAACCGTATCGCCCGAGCCTTCATCAAAGCGCCAATAACCCGCGAGCCCGATTTCGAGTCCGGTGAGGCGGAGGTTCATATCGGCTTGCAACTCGCTCGCTACGCGCGCACGACTCCACAAACGAATCTCGTCAATCGTACCGAGGAAAGAATTGCTGGGAACATTCGAGCCGAAGAACGCAATCGCGGCATCAATAGGCTGCTTGCCTTCCAATGGTTCGCGGCCGTCCTGCTTCTCGCCATTCACGTAAACATCAACCTCGCTCGCGCGATGCCGCTCTTCGCCGTTGACGAACACGCGATAAAATTTTCCATCGAATACAACCGCGAGATGATTCCAATCATTGAGCGCGAGCAACGGGCCGGTGGTGAACTCATACCATTTCGCGCCATCGCCAAAGCCCGCGCGAATGCTTTTGTTTTGAATCCAAATTGAAGGCGCGGAACTCGCGGTGTCCATGCTGTTGATCAAGCCGCGAAAAGTGGAATCGCTTGCGGTGGGATAAAGCCACGCCTCTTGTGTGAAGTGCGCGCCGAGTTTGACGGCCGAATTGAGCGCGAGATAATCATTGCCGGTTTCAAACTTCATCGCCGACTCTGCGCGCCCGTTCGTTTCCGGCGTTTGCGAGCCGCGCGTGTTGAACAAGCCGTCGTTGGAACGTTCGATATTGTATGAATCAATCGCGCCGGTTTTGTTGTTGTGTGCGAAGATCTGCCAACGTTGCACGCCTGCAATTTGCGTGGGCAAAAGCAGCGCGGTAAAGCGGCCGTTCGTCAAGCCGCGCACCAAACGCAACTCCTGCGTCGGCTCGAAGAAGTGCGCATCGTTCATGTCCTTCGCGCCGAGACTGTCCTTGCGGCTTT
>JABWAN010000506.1 GCA_013361015.1 Candidatus Zhuqueibacterota bacterium
GAGGGTCGCGGGTTCGACCCCCGTCATTCGCTCTCCGCAATGAAAATAGGCTGGCTCGCGTCGACTCGAATGTCTCACAAGCTAAAATGCCTCGGCGTTACTGCTTTTAAGTTTTGTATGCAGCTCAGAAGGATGTCGGATTGTTTCGCAAGGACAGTCATTGCATCGCAGTGTACCCGGTCATCCCACCGCTTGGCAATTCCTCACAATTCATCAATCTACTTCATTTTATATTCTTGTCTTCACCGGCCCTCTTTCAACAAAACGCTTCACAGAAAAGGAGATAGTGATATGGTAAAAAGCATGTCTTGGCTTCGGCTGCTTTGCACGGCGGTCGCAACGTTGCTGCTTGTCGGTAGTAGTTTTGCGCAAGTGGTGCAAAATGTTGGCGACAACGGCGCGGTCGATTGGACCCAGCGCAAGATTCGCGCGACCGGTATCGCCGCCCCGAATCCGGATTTGCCTCCGGGCGCACAACGCGCGGGCGCGCTGGAAGCTGCCAAACAAATCGCGCTGCGCAATTTGATTCAAACCGTAAAAGGCATGACCATTGATTCCGAAACTCTGGTCAACAACGCCATGTTGGTGAGCGACGAAGTGCGTTCGCGGGTTTCGGGTTTTGTGCAAGGTTTCACCATCGTCGACACGCGCTACATGAGCGACATGTCCGTCGAAGTCGAGGTTGAAATTCCGATTGCGGGCGTTTCGGATGTCGTGTTGCCGCCGGGCAAAGTGTTGGCGCAAGCCCTCGGCAATCCGCAAGCGGGCTATCAACCGGTGGGCGGACAAGGTGCTCCGAGCGTGCCGGCCGGCGTGATTACCGGATTGGTGCTTAACGGTGCGGGTCTTGGCGTGGTGCCGGCAATGGCGCCAAAGATCTTCGATGAGGACGGCAACGAAGTTTATGGCTCGAAGATCGTCGATCGGGAATGGGCCGTGCAACAAGGCATGGTCGGTTACTCGAAAGACTTGGCGGAAGCGCGCACGAACAAGCGCGTCGCACCGAATGCAATGGTCGTCAATGCCATTAAAGCCGTGGGCAGCAACAAATCAGATCTCGTTATTTCCAATGCCGACGCGGCCGCTTTGAAAAAGGCCGTTGCGGATCAAAGCTTTTTGACGCAATGTAAAGTTGTGTTCGTGGTGAAGTGACAATCGCGCTAGGATTCCGTCATGCAGTTGGAATAGGCTTCAAAGCAATGCGCTCTTGCTGAAGTAGGTTGCTTTTGAACGACAAAGCTAGTGCTGGCAAAAATATTCTGAACATGTAGCCGAGGAGGCCTTTGTATGCAAAAAAGATCTTTATTGTTTTTGATGACCGCACTGGTTCTTGCGCTTGCACTGGGCTGCGGTACCAAAGCGCTCAAGCAAGAATCAGTACTTGACACGGCGGATAATCACTACAGTCAGGGCATGCGCGAGTTGGATCGCGGAAACATTGCGAATGCGCTGAAGGAATTTGATCGCGCCAAAGCGCTCGACCCCAATTATCCCGAAGCCTACGCGGGCGTGGGTTTGGCGTTGGCATATCAAAAGAACTATGACAAGGCGCTCGAATCCGTCGATCAAGCTTTGGGCAAGAATGACAAATCGTATGAAGCACGTGTGATCAAAGGCCGCATTCTGACCATGCGCATGAAAGAAGGCGACGATTGGGTGAAGGATGCCGTGAATGAATTCGATCGCGCGATCAAACTCAATCCCAACAGCGACAAGGCATATTTCTACAAAGCGGAGACGTACAAGTTTGGTTATCAATTCGGCCCGGCTGCGGAGGCCTACAGCCAAGTGATCGCGAAGAAAGGTGAGTTCGCGGGCAAGGCCGATGCGGAATACGCCACGATGCAAAAGATTCAACGCGCGGCGCCGGGCACCAAGGTCGGCATGAAGATCGCATTGATTCCCGAAATCGATCGCGCGGATTTGTCGGTGCTTCTGCTCGAAGAATTGAAACTCGAGGAAGTTTACAAAAAGAAAAAGCAGCCGACCTACGACACTGATTTCAAGGCGCCGACCGATCCCACCAAGATGGAACAACCCAAGGCCGAAGCGATGGCCGCAGCCACGGACATTGCCACGCATTGGGCGAAAAATTGGATCGATGACATTATGCGCCTCGGTGCGATGGAGCCGTTTCCGGACCACAAGTTTTATCCCGATGAGAAAATCACGCGGGCAAACTATGCCAAAACCATGGAAGGCATCTTGATTGCGGCCACCGGCGATCAATCGCTCGCGACGAAATACATCGGCGGGCAATCGCGTTTCCCCGATTTGCGCAGCGATCATTTTTCCTACAATGCCGTGGCATTGATGGTGGATCGTGGCATTATGTCCGCGGATAAAATCACGGGTGCGTTCAACCCCGAAGGCAAAGTCTCCGGCGCGGATGCGCTGCTCATCATTCGTGATTTTCAAAACGCACTACGCATGACGTTTTAATTCCCTTAAGTGCCATTCCGGAGGAATCTTTTTCAGCACTGGCAAATTCTCTCATGTGATTTGTGCCGGGCACTGAAAAAGATTCTTCCAGAATGACAGCTTGGAGGGTGGATGCTTTTCCAATTCAAATGATCCGTCAAAAGTTTTTCTGAGAGGGAGAATCCCGTGTCAACTCTCAACTGCATTAGCCGAATACTTGTCGCCGTGATTTTTCTGCTCTGGCTTCCACAGAGCCATGCGCAATCAGCCAAACCTGGCGGCGTCGAAATCACAGTCACCGGCTTAGGCTCGATTTTGGCGGGCGATGTATCTGCCGCGCGTGACAAGGCGATTGACGACGCCATGCGCAAAGCCGTGCAACAGGCGCTCGGCACGAACATCAAGTCTGAAACGCTGGTAAAAAATTATCAGCTCGTTGAAGATCGCATTCTCTCGTGGTCCTCGGGCTACGTCACCAAGTACGACATCGTGCGTGAAGGGGCAGGCAAGTACGACACCTATGAAGTCGAGATGCGCGCTCTCGTGAATTTAAGCGATCTCAAAAACGACGACAACGCCCTGGCCGAACTGCTCGATAAAGAGAACCCCCGCGTGATGGTCATGATCGCCGAGCAGAATATTGGTGATGTTGATCGTTTGCGCTACTTCGAAGTAGACATGACTTCCGCCGAGACCGCGATCATCGATGCGTTTCGCAGCAAAGGTTTTGAAGTAATCGACCCCGGCCAGGCCAAGGCCAATCAAGATCGCGACGCGATTTTGGCTGCGTTGGAAGGCGATGCGAAGCAGGCCGCGGCAATTGCGGCAGCACAACAAGCCGAGTTGATCGTGACAGGCAAGGCCGCGGCGAAAGTCGCGACGGGTTTCAATCTCGGCGGCATGAAATCGTGCCAGGCGAATATTACCGTGCGGGTGGTGCGAGCGGGCGATGCACGGATCGTCGCCACGGCGAGCGAGCATGCCGCACATCCGCACATCGATGAAATGACCGGCGGCACGATGGCGATCGAGAAAGCCGCGAAGAAGAGTGGGGAGACGATCATCGGAAAAGTCGTGGCCGAAGCCCAAAAGAATTTCTATAACGAGAACAGCATCACCGTGCAGGTGCGCGGCCACAAAGACTACGCGGAGTTGCAAAAGTTCATCAGCACGATGAAGCACTATTTGCGCGGCGTGAAGAACGTGTATGAGCGCAGCAATTCCGGCGGTTTTGCGGTGCTGGACGTTAAGATTCTCGGCACCGCGCCACAGTTGGCGCGCGAGCTATCTCATAAGAATCTAGAAATTTTCACAGTGCAAGTGCTCAATGTCGCCGCCAATCGTGTGGATATCAAATTGGCGCAACCGGCGCCGCCGGCGGAAGAAATGAACGCGGAGCCAGATTCAAGCGGCAACTAAACCCCGGGCGCTTCTTTAAATAGGCCGCACTGTTCAAAGGTCGTATGGTTGCGCACTCAAACGGAATATGCTTGTCGGCTGGGAGTGGGGAAGATGACAAAACTATGCGCAAGAAGTGGAACCACTTTCCCTAAATGAGGAGTCTATGAAAGCAAAATATTTGTTGTTGCTCTCTGCGTTGCTCGTAGCGAGTATGTTGCTACCCGCCAGCGCACAGGAAAAATCGGGGAAGAAACGTGTGGCGGTTTTTGTGTTCGAAGATAAAACCGACCATCACTGGCATTGGTGGAATGGCCAACCCGTTGGCGATGGCATGGCCGACATGTTGACCACCACATTGGTGAAGAGCGGGCGCTATCGCGTGATGGAGCGTGCGCAAATGGACAAGCTTCTGCAAGAGCAAGGTCTAGCCATGTCCGGTGCAGTCACACCACAAACCGCAGCGCAAGCAGGAAAAGTTCTGGGCGTCGAGCTCGCAATCATGGGCTCAGTCACGGAATTCGGCTACAAGAAAGTCTCGACCGGTGGCGCGTTGAAAAAGATTGGCATTGGCGGTTCACTCGGTAAAAGATCGGCGACGGTTGCTGTGGACGTGCGTTTTGTGAACACTTCGACCGCTGAAATTTTGATGGCCGAATCCGTGCGCAAAGAGAAATCGAAGGCCGATATTAGCGTCGATACCGAAGACATTCGTTTCGATTCCGAAGCACAATTCGATGAGACGCTGGTTGGCAAAGCGACGCGCGAAGCCATTAATGATATCGTCAAGCTGCTCGATGAGCAAGCCGGCGGCGGCGCATGGGAAGCGAAAGTTATGATGCTCAGTGGCGGAGATGTGATTATCAACGCCGGTAAAGAAGGCGGCGTGAAAGCCGGCGATGTCTACGTGGTGGTTCGCGTTGGCGAAGAGTTGATCGATCCTGATACCGGAGAATCTTTGGGTGCTTCGGAGGAGGAAGTCGGTACGATCGAAGTGGTTGACAACAACTACGGCGGCAAAGGTAAAGCTTCCAAGTGCAAAGTGGTTTCCGGCCGCGGCATTGAAAAGGGCAATATCGTCCGCGAGAAGAAGTAAGCGCGCGGTTCGCTTTCTAATGAACGTCCGGTTTTTTATTCGCGAGGCACGTGAGTCTTT
>JABWAN010000507.1 GCA_013361015.1 Candidatus Zhuqueibacterota bacterium
ATCTTGATCACGCTTTCATCGCTCACGCCGTGATCCGTGAACCAAATAAAATCGCCGTCCGTGGTAATGTCATATGGCACTGCGCCCACGTCATGCTTGCGTTTGCCCGGCCCTTCAGTGAAATCGCGATGATTGGTGATGATAAGATTTCTGCCGTCGCGATATTGCAAGCCTTTGACGGTCTGCGCCAACAGCGGCACGAACTGCCGGCGGTCGAAGCGCGCGGTGCGCACGCGCCACAATTCTTTTTTCAGGCAGGCGTCGGTTTGCGCCAAACGATCGTTGCTGAAGAGCAGTTTGCGAAAGGAGCAATTGTCAACATGCTCCAGCAAGTGACGGCTGCCGGACGTTACTCTTGCCCGCACTTTGGCGAGCACCAGCCACGTGTCTTTCTCCTGCCGGGCGCAAGGCTCGAGCACGGCGGCGCAGGGATGTTCGAGATAGTGCGCGCAATCGCGCTGCGCCTGCGTTCGCGGCGTGGGTGCCTTCTCACATTGCGAGCGAATCTCCGCGTATAGCTCATCCATCTCGGTGATGGCCTTGAGATGGAAATACTCACGCACGCGGTTGTATTCGCAACCGGTTTCCGTTGCGCCGCATTCTTCCAGCGCCGCCGGCGAGGGTGCAATCAGGCAAGACGCAAACTTGATGCAGATAAAATAGTTCTTCAGCACCTCGGTTTTTTCGCCGGTCAGCATGACCTCGTCCAAACGTTGCGAGAGATCGAGAAAGTGCGCTTCGCGCACGAAAATCTCATTGCCGTATTTGTCCAGCGCCAAACCCGGATGCACGATCACCTCGGTCCAGCATTCCGGATTGCGCTCGACTTGCAAGCCGCACACGACGCCCCAGCCCGTGGCCATGCGATTCAGCAGCCAGCGCTTTTCATTGTGATAGTCCTGCTCCGTCTGAAAATCATCAACCGTCATCAGCTTGCCGTAATAATAATTCAGACGCTCGAAGGAATTCACGTCGTGACGGTCATTATCGGTAAAGGCCATAAATGCCCTCCTTGGGATTGAATTTCAATGCAGAATCGTATCAATGCCGACGTGCGTGTGCGCGCCGATTTTGCCGGGCGTGAGGTCTTGCGCGAGCACAATCGTTTCCCGGCCCAAGCGCGAAGACTGGCCGAGGCGCGAGGGGTCGCGCTCACTGCGTTCGAGACGGCTCATGCCCACGAAGAAATCCGCGCCGGCGCGCGACTGTTTGCCGGCTTCTCTCAAATAATAGCGCGTGTGCGCCGGCTTTTCTTCTTCGATTATTCTGATGAGCGTGCGCCGCTGCCCCTCGTTTTGCAAATGCGCCGTGCCCACCACTACGGTAAACTCATAAGCAGTCTCCTTGAAAAACTCACCGGCAGCAGGCGCCTCCTCATGCAAAGCAAACTCTCCGATTTGTGAAGAGGAGGCCGGCTGCAACACAGCATCATCAGTTTGAAGCACGGCATCCCATGGAAACTCTTCCGCTTGCGGCAAAGACGGCAACTGCAGCGGCGCCGTATTTTTCTTCCCCAATACGCTGTTGCTTCCCAACGCCGCGCTTTCACCTAAAATCATCGGCCGGCGATATTGAAAATGCTCCAACACCATCGGACGCTGGCCGGTGTAGATTTCGATCATTTGCTCGAGGCCGGCCTTCGTGCCCTTGAGTTTGTAGAGCGCATAACCTCGTTCAATCAATTTCCGTTTTTGTTCTTCCTCCCAGCTTTCATCCGAGGCAATGGCCAGCCATGAGCCTAACCAGGGTAGGAATTCGGACGGCGTCGCACGCGGATCGAAATAGCGCGCCATTGCAAAAATATTGCTCTCGCTTTCTTGCAGAAAGGTTTCGAACAGTGCGAGAAATCTTTCCACAAAGTCGTTGGCGGCATTTTTTTCACGATACACGCGTGGCAGATAACGCAAATATGAAATGCGCGGAAAGTCGACGCGCAAGCTTTCCACTACCGGCGTGTGGTATTCATCGCCGCTCAACTCAAGTTTGAGCCAGAGATAACGACCCGCGCCGGCAGGCAGCAACGCTTCGGGATCGGCGACGGTGCTGACTAAGCACGGTTGCCACGCGACTTTATCCGTGCGCATTTCTTCCGGCGGTTTCGGCTGGGCTTCATCAGAAATAAAACAGAATGCCTTCAGCGTAGTCTTGGCGGGAACCTGCGCGCGCAAACGCAAACGATGCCAGCGGCAAAGTTCCACCGTGCTGTCGAAACGATCCGAGAAATAAACGCCGTGGCGCAGAAAAGTTTTGCCGCTTTCCAAGTGCGCCAACTGGCTCTTGCCTTCACTGAAGCCGCCGACGTAAAGGTGATCGTGATTATCAAATGCCAAACACACAACCTGCCCACGAAAACCGGAGCAAACCCCGAGATATAACCCTTTCTTATCGAAGATGTGCACACCACCATTCTCAACTTCGCGCAGATCACCCATATAAAACTTGCCGTGCGCATCCATTGCAAAGCCTTGTGGATGAAACCGCGGGCTCGGCCCATGCAGCACGATACGCTGGAGAAATTTGCCGGCGTCATCGAATTTAAAAACGCTGGGCGGCTCCGGGTGCAATGACTGAATCGCATCGCGAGGGTCTAGTGCGAGTCCCGGCTTCTGAGCCGACTGCGCAATGGGCTCCCCCAAATTGAGAACGTAAACGTTGCCGGCATGATCCACGGCAAGCGCAGCGGGCTTCCGCAACGCGGCATGAGAAAGCTGCCGCAGAAATTTGCCGCGATAGTTGAATTTTTGAATTCGGCGGTTGTTGCGATCGAGGACGTAAAGATTCTCTTCTTTATCAAGCGCGACTGCAAGAGGCTTGTCGAATTCTCCCGGTTGCTTGCCGGCGCTGGCGTCGCGCTTGCCGAGCACGTAACGCGTTTGATAGTTCGAGCGCAGCAGTGCGTGCACGCGATGCCGCGTTTGCTCGGTCACGTAAATCGTCTCTTTGCCAACGGCCAAACCAGTCGCCGCCGTGAAGCGATTTCCGCCCGCTTCAGTTTGACACACAACCGCTTGCAATTCGTGCGTGTTCGTGTCGTAGGCATGAAAGCGGCCGAGGTGGTCGAGGACAAACAGAGTCGAGGGCGCGGCGAAAGCAAGCGCTACGGCAGCGGCATTTATTTCGGGCAGTGACGCAGCGCGCTCAAACTTTGGCGCAAGCGCCAACGCGAGACCGCCCTCCGCGCGAATCTCAACGCCATGCGTATAGCCTCGCCGCCAATCGGGTTCGCGATCCAACAGTAGAAATTTTTGCTCGTCAGATTGCATGCGCGGGTTTTCAACGTTGATAAGCCGCAATTAAAGGAATTTGTCTCCCACAAAAGTGGAACTCCCACAAAAAGGAAGAGCCTTTTGTATGACAGTTGCATTTTCGTGAGAGAAAGTTTTCGCTTTTATAACACCACTGCAATCTCATGCTCGCCGGAATAAACCACGGCGTTCTCCGGAATCGTGAGATTGCCACACACCGTGCCCACCTCTTTGCCTTCCGCTTTGAGCGCGAGGCGATCGGCATACTCGACGCCCGCGACATTCTGGATCACTTGATAAACTTCCGAGGCGAGCACGTCATAGCCAAAGGGCCAGCCCTCGCCTTGCGGCCCGCCCGTCACCGGGTGAAGAAATTTTCTGAGCGCCACGCGCACATCGTCGGCAACGCGCTCCGCCTTCGCGCGCGGTTTGATTTTCACGGACACACTCACCGCGACCTTCACATATACCGGCGCAATGGCGAAGACATGCGCGGTCAAAAGGCGAAACCGCCGTAGATAGTTTTGCACCGACAGCAACAGGCTCGCGCCGGGCAAGGGATTTTCAAGATCGCTCTCCGGCAAAACATATGGAATCACCGCGACGCTCACCGCGCCCGGAACTTTAACGCAGGGATATTGTGGATGATGGCCCGGCAACGCTTTCGCGCGCGCGAGCCAAACACCCGGCGTGGCGCGCGCCAGCTCTTCATAATCCGAGGAGGTAACGGCGCGCATCGTCTTGCGCAGGTCCTGCTTCGCGCGCAGCTTGGTTTCTTCCAATGATTCAGCCTCCGCACCGCCCCAACCGGGCTGATGATTTTCCACCTTTACAAAACCCGGCGCGCCGGAGAGAATGCGATTTAAGCTGCGCACGCGCGCATTTCCAATCACGCCGCCGCCGCTGCGATACTGCCGGGCTTTGATATTGCTCTCGCCTATGGGCGGAATGCGGCCGTGAATGCCGTCGCCGAAAATGATTTCGCCCTCCGGTGGATTTAAAATGTAGTGACGATCGTCCGGATTCGAGTTGTCGAAGTCGTCCACGCGCTGCCATTCCCGCCAGGAATCTTCGGCTGAACCTTCTTTAATGACGATCGTCTCGGTTCCCACGAGCACGGGCGCATGTGCGAATCTCATGATTTGCCCGGGCAGGGCATTGCTCGAACCGAGAAACTCTTCATGCCACGTTCGACCGTGCGTCGCGGAAATTGTGTGCAGCAGAATAGCGTCAATGCGCGGCGGAATGTTGTATTCCGCGGAGAGCACACGGCAACGCACCCAATACAACTCCGCTTCGGAATTGAAGAGTGCTCTTTTCGTTGCGTCCGACGGCCCGATGAAAGCGATGCTGCCGCTGCTCGCGAATGCCTTGATACTGTTGCGCGTCACCGGCAGGCGTTTCCATTCGCGTTCGCTTTGGCCGGCATAGTATTCCCACTCCAACGTTGCCGGCGCGATCATGTCGTCATCTTGCACATCGGCTGCCGGTTTGGAAGGCAAATCTTGTTGATAGAGATTAATCGCGATCTTGATTTCATCTTCCGGCAGCGCGCCGTCGTATTCCAAACCGAGATATAGCGCATCGCCGGGCTGCGGATTTTCGCCGAACGCGAAATAGAACAAACCGTCTTGCTGATTGGCGTCGAGATTTGAAACTACCTCGCCCGAGGCTTGCGTACATAGCGACTGCAATGACAAGGGAGAAACTTGCAGCTCTTCCTCCGT
>JABWAN010000508.1 GCA_013361015.1 Candidatus Zhuqueibacterota bacterium
CGGCGATTGCACAAATTGAACAAGAATGGCAACTGATCGTAGAGGAAAATTTTACCGGCAACTCCTTATCCAGAAATGCGGGAACATTTAATACATACACACCGCCATTGATAAGCCCCTCAGCAAAATATTGTTTTTCTTTAAACTTTTGCACATACTGATTTTCATTAAGCTCTACCACACCATAACGGCTAAACGCTTTCATGGGTTTTAGTGCCAGCGTACAACGCGCTTTATGCCGGTAGTGAAAATCGGCTATGTGCTGCACATTAACGCGGAATGGTGGTGTATCCATGTCTACCCATGACTTCTCCGGCCCGCGCCGGTGTCCGATCACAAAAGCTCTCGTACACGTCTTATGCGTACTACTGGCGCTGGGTTTGATGTCCGAACCCCTGTTGGCCGATACGGCGTACTATATGGATTCGGCTGGGGTGGTCGGCCTCGGTAGTGCGCGAAAGTTGGCTAAAGCGCGTGAGAAAGCTTTGCAGCATTGCCTAAACAACGGTGGCGACGACTGCGAGCTCGTGGGGGAATCCACGGCGTGTGGATGGAGCTCTCTTGCGGTTTCCTACGATCTGGGGGGGCGGACCATAGCAACAGCGTTTGGACAGCCCTCGCGCAAAAAGGCGCGCCGCAAGGCCCTTCAGAAGTGCCGGGAGTTGGGCGGAGAGGACTGTTTGAGACTTCGATTGCACGAGGATACCCATTGCGATTAGGGGCCCTTTGAATTCCAGTTACTGCGTTTTGCGCTCGTGCGTCGTCATCGTTATCGCACTCGTGACGCGGACCGATCGCGTGCTATGACGAGTACGAATAGATAATCGGGGATGCCACAATGCGCAATGCCGTATCGCGCCGTTCGTTCTTGAGATCATCCGTTGTGGGAGCGGCATTGCCTTTGTCGTATTGGGCCGGCGCGGAAGAGCAAAAACCAGACATCGGCAGGCTCGCACTCAACGACGACGGCCACGTCTTCCTCTACATGAGCGATGACCTGCACAAGGACGATCTACGGCGCTATCTCGAGAGTTATTGCAAGCCGGGCGTGAACGCCGTCGCGTTCAACCACGACGGCACGGCGTTAGTCACCGGGGATGAAACCGGCAGCCTGCGTTTTTGGGGCAGAATGGTCATGACACGTGAGGCATATCAAGCCATGCAGGAACGCGCGGCCGTAACGACACACGGAGGGCAACAACAAGAAGCGTTAACGCATGAGGTGGTTGATATGGCGAGCACTAGCCGGCCTTCGAATTTCGACAGAACCCAAACGCCGGTCCAAACGGGCAATGGCGCGGTGAATCCAAGAATGAGCACCAAACCGGTTGCGCCCAAGAATGAAACGGAGCGTGAAACTCCGCAGAGTACCAGATTGAGCGGCTTCGAACCGACGAAACCAAGAAGCGCTTCGAGTCATGAAGCGAGACCTTTGGCAGCTTCGGTTCGACCCACTGAGGCAATGCCATTCCGAGAGCAAGCGCATCGCTCAAGCTCGGCCTCGACACCTCCGCTGCGGCCTATCCGGACGGCGCCGCGAACCGTTGAAATACAACCCGAGCCGCCGCGCGGCAACAGCTCTCGCAGTCCAAACAATCTCTACACTTCGGAAACGGAAATACGGCAAGATTTAAATCTTCGTTCGGAATGGAACACGCAGCGACGCACGCCGGTCGACCCCCTCGCGCAAGATCTCGAGCCGGATATACAACCCGCCAATAGACGTGCCGAGCCGCGGCCACAGTTCAATGCTGCGCCTGTAGGCAACCGGCCCGTCTCACCCCGCAACCAAAGAGATGCGGCGGCAGAACCCTCGAGTAGACCGGAAGGCGCACAAGGTCGTCACAAAAAGGGCCACTGCCAAGTGTGCGGCGAGCCGTTGAATTTCTTCGCCAAGATTTGCGGTATCAAATTGTGCAAGAAGCATTACTTTTAAGCACGCGTGAAGATTTTTCAGTAAGCGGATTTAACGGATGAAGCGGATACTTGATCAAGCTCATTCGCTTGATCCGTTAATTCCGTTTACTAAATGCTTTTGGCTGCGGTTTGTTCGCCGTATGAGTTTGCTACTTCGTTCAAAATGGCGGCTCCGGCGGCGGCACCGTGATGTGCACGGGCCACGGGCCGTGAAAAGTTTCAATGGTGATTTCTGCCGCGCAAACTTTGCCGGTTTTAATTTTGGTTTTGTGTTTGCTCAAAAAATCCGGCAAAGCGAGTAACCCCGCCTCGAAGACTTGCACCATGGCAAAGGAAGGCGCACGCATTGGCGGCTTGCGTTTGGGAGAGAGCTTGAAGAGATGCGGATATGCATGCGGCGCGGCGATTTCCCAACCGTGCTGCTCGATGGCATCGAGATCTTCGAAGGAAACAAAAGTGGGATCGGAGAACAGCAAGCTGGCCGTGCGCACATCCGGAAGCTCTTCGCCTTTGGGAATGCCGACGGCATAGAGCATGACAATTTCTTCCAAATTGGGGAAAAGCCCGAGACCGTATTCCATGCCGGCGTTACCCATCACGACAAAGTAGAGCGGGCTCCGGAAGAAGTGTGGGCACTCTACCTGCAGCGGGGTATAGTCGCTGATGTATTGCCACGGCGCATGCCGATGAAACTGCGCGGCGACTTGGAAGAAGTGTTCCGCGTATTCGTGCGTCACGCCACCGATACTGAGCAGGCCGGGAAATGATTCTGAACTATCCTCTGCACGAATGGATTCCATCACCATATCCATGACTTTGTCGAGGGCAATGAAGCGATCGATCACTTCCACGGTGACGCCGAGGCTCGCAAGCGGTTCGCGTAGATGCTCCGCGAGCGCTGCATCTTGCAAGCACAAATGGGTGGGGCGCCGCGGCGGGCCTATTTGGGGCTTCGCCATGACGGCAAGGATCTGCTTCAAAAAATTCTTCGGCGCGAGCGGCTTGGAGGTAAGCTCATGACCGATGATCGTGCCGCTTTGCAAATCGAGACAGATTGCCATGGCCGGGCGAATGGGCTGTTGTTTTTCATCCATCACCCAAGAGCGCAGTTTGATGATGCCACCTTCCCAAACCTCTCGCTCGGCTTGCGGCAGTTTTTGACAGGCCTTAAGAGTGCTCATCTCATCTCCTTACCTTAAGCAAAGACTTGTTGGTAAGCGAATCTTACTGTAAGCGGACACTGCTTTTGCTTTATGCGAATTAGAGAGGCAAATTCAAAATAAAATTCGGAAAGTTATTGAGCTACACACGGACCAAAAACACATGCGGAAAAGCTTTTCGGGGTGCGTTTTTGTTCCGTGTGCTGTCCGCAGGGCTTCGGTTTTCAGTGTATCGGAAAAACCGAGTTAGCCGCTTACAGTAAAATCTGCTTAAATGGCATTACGAGGCTCACTTCACGTCCAGCAACTCGACGTCGAACACCAACTCTGCGTTCGGCGGAATCGGACCGGCGCCGGATTCTTTATAACCGAGGGCGGGCGGAATGATGAGTTTGCGCTTGCCGCCGACTTTCATGCCGGCTATGCCCTCATCCCAACCTCTGATCACACGCCTAGCGCCCAGCGGAAAGGCATAAGCCAGATCGCGATCCACTGAGCTGTCGAACTTGAAGCCGTTGGTGAGATAACCGGTGTAGTGCACCACGACTTCTTTGCCGGCTTCGGCCGTTGCACCGTTGCCCACCACGAGATCTATATACTTCAAGCCGGAAGGCGTGGAGGTCGGCTCCGCGGCAGTAGCGGCGCCGGGATAAGAGGTCGCTGCTGGCTCGGCAGCCGCAGATTTTTCTTCTGCAGGCTTGGCCTGTTCCGAGCTTTTGTTGCAGCCTACGAGGAGTAGAGCCGTTAATGCACAAATTGTCAATCTCATTGTCATGTGTTCTCCTTGAAATCTATTTTTGATTTGGGGTGGATTGGCGCAGCTATACAGTTTTTGAATACACGCTCGCACAGAGTGTCGTTTTGAGAGAATCTTCTCCTGCGTTGGAATCGTCTCTCATCGTAAGAAGGAAGGCTTCTTCCGAATGGCATTTTAAAGCAGAGAATTTCAGCTTACATCGCAATGATCTTTATTAGAGAATCGGCAATCGCCTCGATGCGCAATTCCTTCACGTTGAAAATATCTTTGCCCGGCCCCCACACGCACGTGGGCACTTTGTTGGTCGTGTGCGTCTTCACTCTCAAGTCCTCGAAATTGCCGTGATCGCTGCTCAATACGACCGTGGTCTCCTTTAGATCGAGCGAGGTGAGCACGGTTTCCAATAACGTGTCGAGGCGCGCGATGATTTCTTGCGCTTGCGTCATGTCCTGGCTATGCCCAACGGCATCAGTCAGAATGAATTCAAACAGAGTAAAGTCTGCCGCGCGCGCGAGGTCCGCCACGATGCGAGCACTTTCCATCGGTGCACGTTGTGGTGCGGCGAACCCCATTTGATTGAGAAACTCGTTAGTCAGGTCGTGCGACACGGCCCGCCCGGCGCGCAAATCCTGCATGGTTAGCCACGGAAATCCGCCGGCCAAGAGCGCACGGGTGGTTGCTGAAATCCATTCGCCGCGATGCTTGAAATATTCTTCCGAAAGCGCATTGGCGAATACGCCGCGTTTGCCCAGCGCCTGCACTTGTTTAAAAATGCTCGCCTCATTCAAAAGCCGGCGCAACGTGGGGGTGGGCATACCGGAAACATGATGCCCTACTTCGCGTGAAGCATTGCGACCGGTGAGGAGAGCGGTTTGCCCGGTCGCGCTTTGCGGCAATCCGGGCATACCCATATCGGTGAGCGTGGGAATCACAACACCGTTATAGGGAAGAGCAGGCAACGGCTCGTCTGCAAAGATCGACAAAAAGCGCGATGCGTACCGTGCGAACGGATTACGTTCGGGGTCGCGCGGACCAATGCCGATGCCGTCAACGAATAGAAGAAGCGTGCGCATGTTTTTGAATTTGCCAAAGCCCTGTGCACGGGTTAAGTTTCAAAACTCAAGGGGG
>JABWAN010000509.1 GCA_013361015.1 Candidatus Zhuqueibacterota bacterium
CCACGTCGAGCAGCTTGGGCACTTTTTGGATTTCGTCGATGACGATCCATTCGGTTTCGCTTCCCAAAGCGGCCAATTGCTCGGTTAGTGCTTGTGGCCGCAAGCTATACGTTTCGTTCTGCTCCGGCGTGAGAAGATCGATATAAAGCGCCTGCGGAGACTTGAAATGCTCCTTGAGTGAGAAAGTTTTCCCGGTTCCGCGCGCGCCGAAGAGGAAAAAGCTATTGTTTTTGGATAGCTTAATTGGTCTGTTAAACATGGTTTAAATTTGTCCGCCAAATTTAAAATTGGTTTTAGGAGAAGATATAACTCAAACGCAACTTCCTCAAGCAGTAAAAAGACGCTTCTTGAAAGACACTTTCATAAGAGCACGCCTTTTCGTAGTGAGCTTGTGGCGAGCACTAGAAAAGATTCATCCTGAATGACACGCTTCAGAGAGAAGGGCGCGCATGGAAGGTTCTTCCGTTCATTTGCGCGCCGTTACGATCAACGATCAACGATCAACGATCAACAATCAACAATCAACAATCCACGATCTACGACCCACGATTTACTTCTTCCTCACCGCCGTAAACACGCCATTGGGTTGATGAAACACCACGGCCGTGGCTTTGCCTTTCTCCATCGTGAATTTCACGCTGTAGCCGGTCAAACTTTTCAGATTGAACTCGGTGTCTTTGTATGGCTCAAGCTCGTACGTCGGTTGGCCGGGCACGGTGAGCGTGAGTGTTTTTTCGCCGCGCAGCGCGACGGTCACGGATTGGCCGCTCAATTCATATTCGCCGATAAACTGCGCGAGAAATTTCGGATCGAACATTTGCGCCGAGGCTTTGCGCGTGAAGATAATCGGCTGCACCGCAGGTTCGAGCGGCACGGACACGCGATCGAGGTCACCCTTTTCATTCGTAAGGAACGAGAGCAGCATTTTTTCCTCTTCATCTTCCAATAACGTGCCGCGAAAAACGTCGTAGTGCCAATGCTCCATCGCAATCGTAAAAGCATTGAAGCGGCCTTTGAGCACTTTGCCGTCCGAAGAAATCTTGAGCACGCCGTAGCCGGCATGCTCAAACTCGCCGGCATAATCCGCAAGCGCATGCGAAGGCTTCGTGTCGGGCTTGCGTGTGGCTTGCTCATCCGCTTCTTTTTTCTTGCCTTCCTCTTTGGCCTTGTCGATATCGGCTTTCACGCGCGCGTGCCAGTCCACGGGTTCTAAATTGAGCAACACCTCGCTGACGTAGTTGTTCACAATGCCCGGCAGCGGATTGCCGTTCAAATTTGTGAGCAACACGGTCCCGAAATTATCCTGCGGGAACAAGGACACGAGCGCGGAGAAGCCGTCGATATTGCCGCCGTGTGAAACCTGCGCATGGCCGCGATAGCTGCGAATGAACCAGCCCAAGCCGTAATTGTTGTGCGAAAGCTCGGTGTACTTCAACGGCTGCGCGATGGCCATGTAAGGCGTGTGCATTTGCACCAAACCCGCTTCGGAGAGCACTTGGGTTTCGCCGGCCTTGCCTTTGTTGAGATTGAGCAGCACCCACTTCGACATGTCCGCAAGGTTGGAATTGATCGAGCCGGCCGGGCCGATCGCGGTAATGTCGCGAAACGGAATTTGTGTGACGACTTCTTTCTTCTCTTGATAAGGCAGCGCAAAGTCCGCGGCTTTTTGCGATTCGAGCACGGAGAAGTTGCTGCTCGTCATGCCGAGCGGTTTGAAGATGCGGCTGCGCACGAAATCTTCCCATGTGCCGCCGTTGATTTGTTCGACGAGATAGCCCGCGGTCATGAACATGAGATTTTGATATTGGTAATCCGTGCGGAAATCTTTGCTCGGCTCCAAATATTGTAAGCGCTCGAACATCTCTTTGCGCGTGAACGAGGAGCCATACCAGAGCATATCATGGCGCGGCAAGCCGGAACGATGCGTCACGAGATCGCGTGGCGTCATGCGCGCCGAAGCGAAATCATCGTGCAGCTTGAAAGTGGGAAGATAGTTGCGCAGCGGCTTGTCCCATTCCACTTTGCCCTCGTCCGCGAGAATGCCGACGCACATCGCGGTGAACGCTTTGCTGCTCGAGCCGATGGCGAACAGCGTGTTCGAAGTGACGGGCAATTGCTCTTTGACGTTGCGATGGCCGAAGCCTTCGGACATGATCACTTCGCCGTTCTTCACAATGGCGAGGCCAAGGCCGGGCACTTTCCAAACTTTGCGCACGGAATCCGCGAACACGCGAATCTTTTGCAAGGCGCGTGCGCGTTCTGCACTTTCTTGCGAGGCGGCGGCGGCAGATTTGCGTTTCAGCGAAAAAGGAAAAGTTTGTCCGGCTTGCGTGAAATCGCCGCTGAGACTTTGCCCATCCGCAGCGAGCGTGCCTTTGAAAGAGGGATTGCCGGGCGTGTTGGTGAGCTCGAAAGATACCTTCGCACCCTCGCGTGTGATATTCGCGAGCGGCAGGTCTTTTGCGCCCTGTTGTGGAATGTCAATCTCGCCGCGCCAGGCTTCATCGGCTTGCTTGAAATCTATGGCGATGCTCAACTCCGTACCGGGCAGTTTGATTGCGCCTTCCCATGCGCCGGCAAGATCCGCGGGAGTTTGAGAGAGCGCAAGTGCGGGGATGAAACCAATTAACACAAAAAGGATAGCGTGTGCGGAACGTTTCCAGGTCTGCGACATTTTGATCCTCCGGTGCGATTTGTGGGACAGTGTGAGAAGAGGGAGCATAATTTGGTGCGGGCAATATAGCGAAGCGGTCGAAGGGTGTCAAGTTGCGGTGCAGAAGCAAGCGAGGTTGCAAGCGCAATCCGGTAAGTTGAGCAGACGATTTGGAAATCATGCCGCGGTTGCTTTGGCTTCGGAAAAAAACATTTGCATAATGACAATAGAACGTGCATACTTTCCACTGCGCGCCTCGCTCTGGCAGCGGGGCTTGCCTCCAAACATTCATGTGAAAAAGCCTTCATACGCAGGGTCAAATAAGTAGATTTGATGCAGTTTGCGGCGGGCTGGTTTGCGCGCCTGCACTTTCCCATTCGGAAGCCGTCATGTCGAAATCGCCGTCTCCGCTTTCTTTAAGAGAAATGTTGCGCTATTGCTGTGAGCCTTCTTCCCCGTATTGGAATTATGCTTGGAATGAATTCAATAAGCGCTACAAGCAATACATCTATGGCAGTGTGAAAAGATGCTGCTATGCGTGGCAAGCTCCGCATGTCAAAAAGCAGCTCTCCGAAGTTGTCAATGACATCGTCGAGATTATTTTTGAAAAATTGTGCGTGGACGACTATAAAGTCTTGCGCGGTTTCGAGGGCGAAGACAACGAATCCATGTTTCATTCCTGGCTGGCAACGATTTGTTATCGCACCAGCAATCGCTATCTCCGGCAGAAATGGTTTGATACGGTTTTAGACGAACGCGCCATGGCGGGCGGAGAGAGCGCATACAGCGCGAACTCCGAATTCATTCGTGAAATCTATGAAACCGTGGTGCGGCTGTTGCGCACCCTGCCCAAACGCAAAACCGACGTGCGCGAACGTGATATCAATATTTTTTTGCTTTACACCTTTGCCGGCTTTTCCGACTCAATGTTGCGCGCTTCGGGATGTTTGCATGCGCTCGGCTACCGGGTCGTGGATGTCGTCATTCATCGGTTGCGCAAAGAATTAGCCCCCTATCGAGATTATTTTTGAAGTTTTGAGAGTTTTGTCTTAAGGAGAGACACCAAGAAGGCAGGAAGAGGGAGAATGTTCTGTGAGGAAAACGAAGTATGGAAGAAGTGAGCTTAGGCAAGGCGTTGGCGCTTCTGCAAGTGTATCCGGATTGCAATCCGCTGCCGCCGGCATATGAGCCTTGGCGAGATTTGCTACTCTCTTTGCGCGAGCGGCGCGAGCAATTGCAAGCAGACGCCGATATCATTTCCAAAACCTTCATCGCTATTCCGGCACAAGGCTGCGAGATGGAACAAGGCCTCCTGGCTGGAAACTCAGACTTTTTCCTGGTCTATCTTTTGATCGCTCCCTTCGCCGAGACCGGACCGGGCGATTGTTTGCGCCTGTTCCAACATTTAAATGGCTGCTATATGTGCTTCGAAGAATACAGTCCCGTGTTCCGAGATTATTACTACATGTTGCAGGACTTGGGCGGAAGCGTTCCAATAAGCAAATCACACTGAAAGGAGAAGCTATGGGTGGTCGTCGCCCGACCCCGCCGCATGCACAACTTGTCACTCTGCTGCGCGAGGAAAACGCGGCCGGCTCCAAGACGCTCATTGACAAATTGCAGCAGGAAGAACCTGCCTATCAAGCGTTGTTCGAACTGGTCGCTTTGTGTCGAACGCTTGGTTCTTCCCCAAAGCAGACTGCAACGCAAGAATATCCGCAGTCTTTTTTGGAATTGGAAGAATTGCTGTCGCGCATCTATTCCGGCGCGGCTACGCCCGAAGACGGCGCGCGCATCATGAACGGATTATTGGTTTCGCCGGTTTTCTATCAGCGTTTGCTCGCCAAGCTCGAAACCATTGCCCCGCAGCTTGTTTGGGAAGAAGCCGACGCGCTCGCAGACATTGCCGTGAAGAGCGATGCGGAGATGATGGCGATCATAAAACGTGTAGCACCGGCGTCTACGCTAACACGGCAAATCCAGCCCAGTCCTGCGCGGCTTTGGCTCGACAACTTTATTGAGGGCGTTCGCAGCCTCAGGCCGCGCGCACCGGCAGGCTTCTCGATTGCGCAGATGCTGGCGACGTTTGTGGCCGGAACAATGCAGGCTCTGTTAATCGTTAAGCAACGTTCCCGGCTCGCGGGATTTCTCCTGCTAGCTCGATCCACAGTATTAGCTGCTACGGTTATTGGGTTTGCAACTCTGGGACTATCAGAGGGTGAAGTGGTAACTAGCGTGCTTGCTTTCGCATCAATCGGGCTGACGTTGGCGGGGGTAGCAATCTGTGTCTGGATGGTTGGATTTGCG
>JABWAN010000510.1 GCA_013361015.1 Candidatus Zhuqueibacterota bacterium
TGTCGGTCATGCCAGCAATAAAATCTGCAATGCGGCGCGGGCGCTCGTCCGCGCTCATGGCGGGTAGCATGCCGGCAAAGAAGCTGGTGGTGGTAGGGAGGAGGGCGTGCTCTTCGTAGTAAACGCGAAACAGGCTGCGCAAAACCTCGCCGGCCTCCTCGTCCGTTTTTCTCATCTCGGGGTGAAAGATGATGCGCTGATAAATAAATTTGTTCAACTGATTTTGCACGGCGTCCAATTCCGGGCTGAAGTGAATAATGTCTTCGTCAACAAAATGATGGCGCGCCTTTTCTTCTTGAAAGCGCTCCAAGGTTCGCAAACTTTGCGCGATGAGATCACTCACAAGCAAATTGATGAGCGCGCTGATTAAACGATTGCAATAGAGATACAGACTTTTGCCGAGCAGGCTGCGCAAGCCGGTCTGTGCTTCGAGCTGTTGCACGATTTCGAGATCGCGAATTTCATCCGGCGTCACCAATTCCGCGCGGATGCCGTCTTCGAAATCGTGCGTGCGCTGCGCCACTTCATCCGCAATCGCCACGACCTGGCCCTCCACCGTTGTGCTGTGATCCAAGTCGAAAAAAAGCCCGGTGAGATCGAGATCGTGATAGTGAATCTGCCCGCGCTTTAAGCGGGTATGCTTGAGGATGCCTTCGCGCACGGGTGCGGTGAGATTCAAGCCAGGAAATTCATACTTCATTTCGAGAGCGTCCACGATGCGCAGCGATTGATAGTTGTGCTTGAACCCGCCTTGCGGTCCGAATGCCGCAGCGCCGCTCAGAGCGGCGTTGCCCTGTAAAATTTCATCAAGCACGGTTTCGCCGAGATGGCCAAAGGGCGTGTGCCCGAGATCGTGACCCAGCGCAATTGCCTCGAGCAAGTCTTCATTAAGGCCCAAGGCGCGTCCGATGGTGCGTGAAATCTGTGCAACTTCTAAAGTGTGGGTGAGACGCGTGCGAAAGTGATCGCCTTCGGTGATGAGGAACACCTGGCGCTTGTGCTTCAATCTGCGAAAGGCGCGTGAATGAATGATGCGATCGCGGTCGCGCTGAAACGCCGCGCGATAAGCATGCTCGGATTCTTGATAGCGGCGCGTGCAATGCGCGCTAGCGCTCGGGCAGGCATACGGAGCGAGCCATTGCGCCTCCATGCGTTGCCAATCGTCGCGCGTGCGTGGGCGGACGGACATGTTACCTCAAGCGAGTGAACGGTCCGAGAAAACTTCGGCACGAAAGCACAATACTTCGGCCTCGGGATTCTGCCATGCTTCGGGTGGCAAATCAGCCTTGCGGCACACACACTGCAAGAACGCGAGCGCGTTCCAGCCGCGCTGTGGCGCGACTTGCGGCAACAGCAGCCCATGCTTCTTGCCGAGCCGTACCATGAGGCCGTCGCGACCGATCACAATTTCATCGGGGGACCGGAGCGGCTTCATAGGATAGAGTAATGAGATTTCGATGTCGACCTCATCGAGTTCATCGGGGCGCAGCGGTGCAAAACGCGGATCATGGCTCGCAGCCGCGGCTGCCATTTCCGCCACCAATTCCGGCAAAGGCGCGATGTTGGTGAGGCTCCCAATGCAGCCGCGCAGTTTTTTCCCCGCATGCAGACTGACGAACACGCCGGAGAAATGGTGCGAGAGGGCACGCAAATCGGTCAGGTCGGCGTCGCTGGCAGGCTCTTCCAGCCAACGCGCGGCAATGGCCCGACGGGCAATCTGCAACAGAGCTTTCTTTTGCACGAGAGACAGCATAAGCACGGCACCTTGTGACTGCACATTCGCTTGCGAGCGCAAAGGCATTCAAGCGCCAGCGCGCGAGGGGGCTTCACCGATAAGCAGACTGTGAATCAAACCATGGCTTTTCTAATCTGCTTTTTGTAGTCTTTTATTCGGCGACGAATCGCCTGTAATTGTTTGGAATCGTGCGCAGCGAGAGCCTTTTCCCGCTCTTGCTTCAAGGCTCTGATCCTGAGTTTAAGACTTGCTTTATCGAGACCTTGCACTTCATGATGCTCGTGCATGTCAATTCCCAGTGCCGCGCAGAGCGCCATCAAGAGCTGATCTTTGTGCAATTGCGTGTAGCCTTTCACCGCCTCAGTACTGAGCGTTGCTGCAATCTCACGCAACTGCGCCACCGTTTTGCTTTTGAGCTCTTTGTATGTGTAAGCCATGCTCGTGCCCTTTCGGTTGGTTCATCATTTCGCTTGGTCTTACTCTAATTTTCGGCTGATGCTCGCCGCCAAATATCCTACCACATAATTCATGTCGCCCGAGACGACGCCGGAGTGACTGTGACACAAAATATCGATGTGGTTCGCGTGCAGTTGCTCGGCTGCAAGCATGGTTGCGACAATCGGTCCGGCGCCGCACGCTTCGCAATCGCGCTGCTCAAGTGCTGCAAAAAGCCTTTTCGGATCGCGTGCGAGCAACAAATCCATGCAAAGCTGATCGAGCTGCAATGCTTCCTCCGCGCTGTGATAGTGCGACAGATCGGAACTGGCGATAATCAACATGGAGTGCTCTGCCGCCAACAATGCGAGATTTCGCCCCAACGTTTCGCACAGCGCCCACGATTGCTCGCCCATCACGATGGGAAGCAATTTGCAATCCGGCAGCGCAGTTTGCAGAAAAGGCAATTGCACTTCCACCGCGTGTTCCGCGCGATTGCCGCTGTCACAGTGGCCGTGCCACGAGGAGAGGAAGAGGTCGTCGCTCTGCAAAAGCTTTGCGACCAGGCTTTGCGCGATCGGAACC
This sequence comes from Candidatus Zhuqueibacterota bacterium, assembly GCA_013361015.1. Classification (GTDB taxonomy): domain Bacteria; phylum Zhuqueibacterota; class Zhuqueibacteria; order Zhuqueibacterales; family Zhuqueibacteraceae; genus JABWAN01. The sequence goes on from JABWAN010000510.1 coordinate 2,756, forward strand.
TCGCCCAATGGCGTTGCATAAGCGCGCCCGCCAAAAATTGAAATGAAAGGAAACCGCTCGAAATGGCTCGGAGCAATGACAGCAACAATGCGAGGTGCGCGTGCATGCAGCAGTTTGTAAGCATGAGCGGCCACGCCGCCGGAATACATGTAGCCGGCGTGCGGCGAAATCAATGCGAACAAATTGGAGGGAGAGTGGGCGAGGTGAGCTTGGGCGAGAAGTTCAGCCACGGTTCGTCGCAAAGCTTGCGGTGAACTCGGATAGAATTTACCTGCAACAGCGGCTTTTCTAATCGCCTCGACCGGCGGCGGTTCGACGGGGCGGGAATGAGGTTTCATATCGGCTCATCCCAAATATAAAAAGGCACAACCGCGACGCTGTGCCGTGTTCGACTTCAAGATTTATGGAAACACCAGCGCGTTGCGGCTTCTGCGGCTCAATGGGCAATCTAATACAAAATCGCGAAATGTCAACAGATTCTTTGGGCTTGACATCGGTGTTTCTTGCGGCTATTTTTGTCCAAATTAACCAGGAGCAGAAAATGTCAGAACCCAGCAAGTTTGAAGGCTTTCCCAAAGCGAGCGTAAAGTTTTTCAGTGATCTCGCCAAGAACAATAACAAAGCCTGGTTCGAGGCGCATCGCGAGGATTACGAGAACAACGTGATGTTGCCGTCGCAGCAATTCGTGATGGCAATGGGCCAACGCCTGCAAAAGCTTTCTCCGAAAGTGAACGCCGACCCGCGGGTGAATCGCTCGCTGTTTCGGATCAATCGCGACACGCGTTTTAGCAAAGACAAAGCGCCATATAAAACGCACATGGGCGTGATGTTTTGGGAAGGTCGCCGTCCGCGCATGGAATGCTCGTGTTATTATTTCCATCTTGAGCCGCCCAAGCTCATGCTCGGGATCGGCATTTACATGTTCACGCCGGAGCTTTTGGAAGTATATCGCACGGCGTGCGTACATCCGAAACTCGGGCCGCCATTGGCAAAAATCGTGAAGCAGTTGGAAAGCAAAGGCTATAGTCTCGGGGGAAAATTTTACAAAAAAGTTCCGCGCGGATTTGCCGCGGAGCACGCGAACGCGGAGTTGCTGCTGCACAACGGCATGCACGCCGGCATTGAAACGAAAATCCCGGCGGAGTTTTACACCGCCAAGTTGCTCGACTATTGTTTGCTGCATTACAAGAACATGGCGCCGCTGCACAAGTGGCTCGTCGAAGTGACAAGTTGAGATGACTGCTTGCCGCACACGTACAAAACAAGGTTGTTCACTTTCCAACGAACCCGTATGCAACCAACGACAATTCCTCGTGTGAAAATTTGCTGCATCAGTAGCGTCGAAGAAGCGTGGCTCGCGATCGCGCACGGCGCCTCGGCATTAGGGTTGGTTTCGCACATGCCGAGCGGGCCGGGCGTAATTTCCGAAGCAGAGATTGCGGAGATCGCGGCCAGCATTCCTCCGGGCGTCGCTTCTTTTCTGCTTACAAGCAAGCAGGATGTGGCTTCAATCATCACACAACAACGCCGTTGCCGCACGAATACACTTCAACTCTGCGATCACCTGCTCGAGGGCCGCCATCAAGATTTGCGCATGGCTTTGCCAGGCATTAAGATCGTGCAAGTGATTCATGTAAGCGGCGCAGAGTCACTTCTTGAAGCCGAAAACGTTGCACCTTTTGTTGATGCCTTGCTGTTGGATTCCGGCAATCAAAAACTCTCCGTAAAAGAGTTGGGCGGTACGGGCAGAGTGCACGACTGGAGCGTCAGCCGCCAAATTCGTGAGCGCGTCAATGTTCCCGTATTTTTAGCGGGTGGATTGAAGGCGGAAAATGTTGCCGCTGCTGTCTCACACGTTGCGCCCTTTGGACTAGATATCTGTAGCGGCGTGCGTACGAACGGCCATTTGGATGAAAACAAACTAAAAGCTTTCTTTGCGGAAATCAGGTCCTCGCAGTCCTAAATTCTTGAACGGTCTTTAGCAACGGTGGAGACTCATCATGCCCGACCCTCGTGTTCTCAAGCTCGCCAAAGTGCTTGTGCATTACTCTCTTGAACTCAAATCCGGCCAGCAACTCGAGCTGCGCACCAGCCCGCTCGCGGAAGAGTTGGCGTTGGCGGTTCATGCGGAGGCGTTGCAAGCCGGCGCGCACGTCGTCATTCAAAATAGCATGCCCGGCGCTGAAGAAATTTTTTACAAGTAT
>JABWAN010000511.1 GCA_013361015.1 Candidatus Zhuqueibacterota bacterium
GAGATCGACCATGTTGCCGGCTTCTTTCGCGGCTTGTGTGCCGGTGTTCATGGCGACGGCAACATCGGCTTGCGCGAGCGCGGGTGCATCGTTGGTGCCATCGCCGGTCATGGCCACCAATCGCCCGCCGGCTTGATGCTCGCGAATGAGTTTTAACTTCGCTTCCGGCGTGGCCTGCGCGAGAAAATCATCGACGCCGGCCTCCGCGGCAATGCTCGCGGCCGTCAGCGGATTATCGCCGGTGATCATAATCGTCTTGATGCCCATCTTGCGCAATTCCGCGAAGCGCTCTTTGATGCCGCGCTTTACGATATCTTTCAACTCAATCACACCGAGCACTCTCGCACCTTCCGCAACCACCAACGGCGTGCCGCCATTTTTAGCAATCGTCTCCACGGCGGCCTGCACTTCCACTGGAAATTTTCCGCCGCGACTTTGCACGTACTCCGCAATAGCCTCCGCCGCACCCTTGCGAATTTGACGGCCATCGAGATTCACGCCGCTCATGCGCGTTTGCGCCGTGAACGGCACGAACGTCGCGCCGAGACCGTGAATATCGCGGCCGCGCAGTTGATACTTTTCTTTCGCCAGCACCACAATGGAGCGGCCTTCCGGCGTTTCATCGGAAAGCGAAGAGAGTTGCGCAGCATCGGCCAATGCTTCCGCACTCGTGCCATTTGCAGGAATAAACAATGTAGCCTGGCGATTGCCGAGCGTGATCGTGCCGGTTTTGTCGAGCAGCAACACATCCACGTCGCCCGCGGCTTCCACCGCGCGCCCCGACATCGCAATCACGTTGGCTTGAATCATGCGATCCATACCGGCAATGCCAATGGCTGAAAGCAAGCCGCCAATCGTGGTGGGAATGAGGCAAACAAGCAAAGCCACGAGCACGGTCACGGTGATCGGCGAGCCTTGTCCGGCAGATGCCACGCTATAGATCGAGAACGGCAGCAAGGTCACGGTGGCAAGCAAAAAGATGATCGTCAGCGCGGCGAGCAGAATGTTGAGCGCAATTTCGTTCGGTGTTTTCCGGCGCTTCGCGCCTTCGACCATTGCAATCATGCGGTCGAGAAAAGTCTCGCCGGGATTGGTCGAAATGCGCACGACCAGCCAGTCCGACAACACTTTCGTGCCGCCCGTGACGGCGCTACGATCACCTCCGCTTTCGCGAATCACGGGCGCACTCTCGCCGGTGATGGCGCTTTCATCGACCGAAGCAATGCCCTCGATCACTTCACCGTCGCCGGGGATGAAGTCGCCGGCTTCGACCAAAACGAAGTCGCCTTTTCTCAACGTCGTCGCCGATACTGCAACCTGCGGTGCGCCATGCTGCGGACGCGTGAGTTTTTTCGCCGGCGTATCGCGCCGCGCGCGCCGCAGCGACTCCGCTTGCGCTTTGCCACGCCCCTCGGCCATGGCCTCCGCAAAATTCGCAAACAGCACCGTGAACCAAAGCCACAAAGAAATGGCGAGAATAAATCCCGCCGGCGCTTCACCTTTTCCAAGCAATGCTTGCACAAACAAAGCCGTGGTCAACACGCTGCCGATGAGCACGACGAACATCACGGGATTGCGAATTTGCACGCGCGGATCAAGCTTGCGAAGAGATGCAACGATCGCCTGCTTCACGATGGGCGGGTCGAAGAGAGGGCGAGCTTTAGGTTTATCGAACATGGGTTCTGTGTTCCTTTGCGTTACGAAATTTGCCAATCAACAATTCATAATTGTCGATTGGCAATGCACTGCATGTTATGAAATCATCATGAGATGCTCCACAATCGGCCCGAGCGCGAGCGCGGGAATAAATGTCAGCGCGCCGACGATGATGACAACGCCGATGAGCAAAAAGATGAACATCGCGTTGTGCGTTGGCAACGTGCCGGGACCGGCGGGCACAACTTTCTTGCGTGCCAATGAACCCGCGAGTGCCAATGTCGGAAGCGCGAGCCAATAACGCGCGAACAGCATGGCGATGCCGCCAGAAATGTTGTAGAACGGATTGTTCGCGCCCAAGCCTGCGAACGCGCTGCCGTTGTTGTTGCCTTGTGATGAGAAAGCGTAGAGCACTTCGCTGAAGCCATGCACGCCGGAATTAAAAATCGCCGCGCGCCCGGCCTCGGTGACAACTGCCAGCGCGGTGAAGCCGAGCACAACCAGTGGCGGAATGAGAATGACGAGGGAAGCCATTTTCATTTCATACGCTTCGATCTTCTTGCCCAAGTATTCCGGCGTGCGGCCGACCATCAAACCGGCGATAAACACGGCGATGATGGCGAACACCAACATGCCGTACAACCCAGAGCCTACGCCGCCGTAAACGACTTCGCCGAGCTGCATGAGCCACAGCGGCACCAGCCCGCCGAGCGGCGTGTAGGAATCGTGCATCGAGTTGACGGAGCCGTTCGATGCCGCGGTGGTCGCGGTTGCCCATAATGCGGAGTTCGCGATACCGCAGCGCGTCTCTTTCCCCTCCATGTTGCCGCCCGAGTGCAATGCACTCGCGCGTTGATCGACGTCCATCTTGGTGAAAGCAGGATTGCCGCTTTGCTCCGCGTTCACGCACACCGCAAGCAGCGCGACGAAAATGATCGTCATCGCCGCGAGCACGGCCCAGCCTTGTCGCGTGTCGCCAACCATTTTGCCGAACATGTAGCACGAGGCCGCAGGGATCAACAGAATCGCGAGCATTTCAAAAAAGTTTGAAAGCGGCGTGGGATTCTCGAATGGATGCGCGGAGTTGACGTTGAAAAATCCGCCGCCGTTCGTGCCAAGTTGTTTGATGGAAATTTGCGCGGCTGCCGGGCCCATGGGCAACACTTGCGCAGTGACCGCATTGCCATTCGCATCGACCGTTGGTTGCAGCAACGGCACGCTTTGATACGCGTCGAAATTTTGAATCACGCCTTGCGAGGCTTGCAGCAACGCGAGCACGATTGCCAACGGCAACAGGAGGTAGAGCGTCGTGCGCGTGAGATCGACCCAGAAATTGCCGAGGGTCTGTGCGGTGCGACGAGCGAGGCCGCGAATGAGCGCCACCAGCGTGGCCATGCCCGCGGCCGCGGAAACAAAGTTCTGCACGGTGAGGCCGAGCATTTGCGTCAAGTAGCTCATCGTGGTCTCGCCGCCGTAGCCTTGCCAATTCGTATTGCTCGCAAAACTGATCGCGGTGTTGAAAGCAGAGTCGGGTGTGACGGCCGCGAAGCCTTGCGGATTGAGCGGTAACAAATGCTGTAAACGTTGCAGGGTATAAACCACGAGCAAGCCGGCGAAATTGCACAGCAGCATCGCCAGCGCGTACGTTCTCCAATTCATCTCCTCGTCGCTGCGCACGCCGCACAAGCGATAAATCAAACGCTCGAAGGGGCCGAGCACGCGACCGAGCCCGCAAGGCTTGCCTTCGTAGACGCGCGCCATGTACGATCCCAGCGGCTTGGCCAGCGCAATCAACACGACGAAGTAAAATCCAATTTGGAGATAGCCATTCCGAGTCATGAAAACTTCTCCGGTTTTAAGAGTGCGACAAACAGATAGACAAAGAGCGCCAACGCGATGACGCCGCTGATAAGATAAAGCAGGTTCATGGCTCTTTCCTGATTTGATATTGTGTTACTGACGAAGGGTGAGGGGCGAAGAGCGACGGGCGCGATTCACTTTTCGCCTTTCACCCTTCGCACTCACCTTTCGCCCTTCACTCCTCAATCTTTCAAGCGATCGCAAAACGCAACCAATCCCCAACTGCAAATAAAAAAGAGCGCGAGCACGCCGATATAAACCAGCTCCATGTTTTGACTCCTGGTTTGAGCATCACTGCGACAGTCTATTCTGCGGCAACAATTGACGCGGGAATATAATCGAAGAATTGTTGGGGAACCGTTAAAAGGCGGGAGGGAATGATAAAAAAAGCATAAAGAAGAGAGGGAAAAGGGGGCGTGTGTGAGCTATACTGGTTGCGAGTCATGTGAGTCATTGCGAGGCGTCTTTTTTGCCGAAGCAATCCCCATAGTGTTCAGAGGATTGCTTCGCGAAAAGACGCTCGCAATGACAGTGACAAAACAATCTCTAACGCGTGCATAAAATAAAAACGGCACCTTTCGTTGCCAAGCACCAGCGTCGTCCTCTAATACCTCATCTCGACTCTGGTTCCGTTCCAAGTTCATGTTGCATTCCGTAAGCGACACGCTTGGTAGCGACTTGGGCAAACAGAAAGATGCCGTCACAAACTTTCATTGGGGTATTGGGCTATTCGGGTATTGGGTTATTGGGTTTTCGCCAATGCCCCAAATACCCAAATATCCCAACGCTCCCAACCGATTTTATCCGCGTTCCACCTCCATCACCGGGCTGGTCTCCGAGCCGATACCGAATGGTTTCCACTTATCTTTGCTCTCGCTGCGCAAGCGGTGTTTTGCGCCGCCGCGCGCATGGGTTTGATCGAAACCTTCCGGCTCGATGGCGATCTTTGCACCTTCCAACAATCCCAACACGCCTTCTTGCCCCGGCTCCGGCCGTTTCGTGATTTGATCCTCCAACGGCTTGATGAGGTTGGAATCATAGGCATCCGGCTCAGTGTATGCGGTAATGTAGCCTTCAAAATTACGCAGCACGACTTTGCCCGGCGCTTGCGAGACCACGTAATTCGGCATGACCGGAATTTTGCCGCCACCGCCCGGCGCATCGACCACGAAGGTCGGAACTGCGTAGCCGGAAGTGTGGCCGCGCAAGCCTTCGATGATTTCAATGCCTTTCGAAACCGGCGTGCGGAAATGGCCCGCGCCTTCGACGAGATCGCATTGATAAAGATAATACGGCCGCACGCGAATCTTCACCAATTCGTGCACCAGCTTGCGTTGAATATGAACGGAGTCATTCACGCCCGCGAGCAACACGCTTTGATTGCCGAGCGGAATGCCCGCGCGCGAAAGCTTGTCGCACGCGCGCGCGATCTCCGGC
>JABWAN010000512.1 GCA_013361015.1 Candidatus Zhuqueibacterota bacterium
CTACCTGAAACGGGAAACTCCCATGCCCTCATCTCACCAACCCAACTTCATTGAACGCCTCGCTGAGAAGCTTCACCTCATCCCCAACTTGCACGAAGAACTCGGCGCAGAATTGCCGCGCTTGACTGAGCCGGGCGAGCTCACCAACTATCCGCCGCCGGAGAAATGGGATGATTGGGTCGAGTACGAAGCCAAGCGTTGGCCGCGGCGCGAGGCGAAGCATTACATGATCGTGCCGACGATTTGCTTCAATTGCGAGGCCGGTTGCGGCTTGTTGAGTTACATCGACAAAGAAACTCTGCAAGTGCGCAAGTTCGAGGGCAATCCTTATCATCCCGGCAGCCGCGGCCGCAATTGCGCCAAAGGCCCGGCTACGATTAATCAAATCAACGATACCGACCGCATTCTTTATCCCATGAAGCGTGAAGGGGCAAGGGGCGAAGGGCGCTGGACGCGAGTGTCGTGGGATGCCGTGCTCGATGACATTGCGGGCCGCATTCGCTCGGCTTTGCTCGAAAAGCGCAACAATGAAGTCGTGTATCACGTGGGCCGGCCCGGACACGAAGGCTACATCGACCGCATTCTGCAGGCATGGGGCGTGGACGGCCACAACAGTCACACGAATATTTGTTCCGCGGGCGCGCGCTTTGGTTATGCGATTTGGCACGGTTATGATCGCCCTTCACCAGATCATGCCAATGCCCGTTTCATTTTGTTGATCAGCGCGCATCTCGAAGCCGGACACTATTTCAATCCGCATGCGCAGCGCATTATCGAAGGCATGATGAACGGCGCGAAACTCGCGGTGATGGATCCGCGCCTTTCGAACACCGCGAGCATGGCGGATTATTGGATGCCGACCTATCCCGGCAGCGAGGCCGCGGTGCTGCTCGCGATGGCGAAAATCATCATCGATGAAAATCTCTACAATGAAAAATTCCTGCGCGATTGGGTGAATTGGCAGGAGTATTTGCTAAAGGAGCATGCCGGCACGGAAGTGACGTTTGCGAATTTCATTACCGCACTCAAAAAGGAATATCAAGAATACACCCCGCAATTCGCCGAGCAAGAAAGCGGCGTGCCTGCGCAAACGATCGTCGAGGTTGCGCGGCAAATCGGCGCAGCCGGCTCACGTTTCGCCACGCACAATTGGCGCAGCGCGGGCAGCGGCAATCTCGGCGGCTGGGCGGTCGCGCGCTGTTTGCATTTTTTGAATGTGCTCACCGGCAGCGTTGGCTCGGTAGGCGGCACTTCGCCGAGCGCGTGGAATAAATTCAAACCGAACGTGCCGAACAAAGCGCCCGCGCAAAAATTTTGGAATGAGCTGCACTTCCCCAATGAGTACCCGCTCGCGCATTATGAAATGAGTTTTCTTTTGCCGCATTTCCTGAAAGAAGGACGCGGCAAGCTCGACGTATATTTCACGCGCGTGTTCAATCCGGTGTGGACGTATCCCGATGGCTTTTCGTGGATCGAAGCATTGAGTGATGAAAGCAAAGTCGGTTTGCACGCCGCGCTCACGCCCACGTGGAACGAAACCGCGTATTTCGCAGATTATGTTTTGCCCATGGGCCATGCGGGCGAGCGGCATGACATTGTGAGTTATGAAACGCATTCGGGTTTGTGGATCGGCTTTCGCCAGCCCGTGCTGCGCGAGGCGCGTCGCAAATTGGGCCGGCCCGTGCAATTCACCTATGAAGCCAATCCCGGCGAAGTGTGGGAAGAAGACGAGTTTTGGATCGAGCTGTCGTGGCGTATCGATCCGGATGGCAGTCTCGGTATCAAAAAGCATTTCATTTCGCCGTATCGCCCCGGGGAGAAGATGACGATTGACGAATACTATCAATACATTTTCGAGCGCACGCCGGGCTTGCCGGAGAAGGCCGCGGAACACGGCCTCGCGCCGCTCGATTACATGCGCAAATTCGGCGCGTTTGAAGTGGAACGCACTTCTTACAACAAACATCATCATCCGGTTGCGCAAGCGGACTTGGAGGGCGCGAGCGTTGACGCAACGACGAACATCCTTACAAAAAATGGCAAGGCCATTGGCGTCATGGTTGACGGCGTCGCGCAGACCGGTTTCAACACGCCTTCACGCAAGCAGGAGTTTTATTCACAAACGATGATTGATTGGCGCTGGCCGGAGTTCAAAATTCCTACTTACATCAAAAGTCACATTCACCAAGAACAAGTTGATTATGACAAAGGCGAGTTCCCGCTCGTGCCCACTTTCCGTTTGCCGACGCTGATTCACTCGCGCTCGGGCAATGCCAAATGGCTGTATGAAATTTCCAATCGCAATCCCGTGTGGATGCACACTGCCGACGCGGCGCGCCTCGGCATCCGCACGGGTGACTTGATTCGTGTGAATACCGAGATCGGTTATTTCGTCGATCGCGTGTGGGTGACCGAGGGCATGAAACCCGGCGTGGTGGCATGCTCGCATCATCTCGGCCGCTGGCGCCGTCCGCAAGATGTTCCGGGGAATCGTTGGGCCACGGCGTTGGTGGAGATTGAGCGCAAGGGGCAAGGGGCAGGGGGCAAGGAGCAACCAATATCCGGTCAATGGCGCATGCGCACGCTCGACAACATTCGCCCTTACAAAAGCAGCGATCCGGACTCGTCGAGAATTTTTTGGAGCGACGGCGGCGTGCATCAAAACATCACGTTCCCGGTGCATCCCGATCCCATCAGCGGCATGCACTGCTGGCATCAAAAAGTACGCATCGAAAAAACGCATGCCGAGGATCGCTACGGCGATGTGATGGTCGATACCGCAAAGTCGTTCGAGGTTTATCGTGAATGGCTCAAGCTCGCGCGCCCCGCGCCCGGCCCGAATGGTTTGCGCAGGCCGCTGTGGTTGAATCGTCCGCTGCGGCCGGTGGAGGAGAGGTTCTATTTTTAATGGGATTATTTCAACGTTGCCCCGATCACTTTGCCGGCGCCGGCAAGATGATCGCCAATATACCATTTTGCCAACACCGGCAAAATGGTCGAATGCGATAGCGAAGAAAAAATTGAACAGACGAAAGATGCGTAAAAAGACCATCGAAAAGAACCTGAAGAAAGCACTGCTTGAAAATGGCGCATTCTCGCAAGCGCTCTCTGAGTTTGAGTTGGAAGAGCATATCGAAGAATACATTCAATCGAAACACGCTGATGGTGATAAGTATGTGATTGCCGTTACTGAAAATTCCAATGAAGCTGCCATGCTGTTGACCGATGAAAACGACAAGGTGCATGTGAATGAAGACGTACGCGCGCTGTTGATGAAATTGTGGCGCGCTGAGGTCTACAAGAAAAACTTGCAGCGTTTAATTCCCGATATGGCGAACGAGTTGGATAACGGCTATCTCTATTTCGTCGGCGTGAAGGTTGTGAATTAGAGATGTAGAGACGTTCCGGCGGAACGTCTCTACGGTGGTCGCAGCAATACGGTGTGAACAATGAACACAGGGCATGCCCACGTCATTATTCAAAGAAAACTTCCGCATTGAATCCACCCGCCTGCAAGGGTGGGATTATTCCCGCGCGGGTTGGTATTTCGTCACCATTTGCACGCGCGATCACGTGCATTTCTTTGGCGAGGTCGTGAACGGCGAAATGCAATTGTCGCCCATCGGTGAAATCGTTACGGAAGAATGGCAGAAGACGCCGCAGGTTCGATCCAAAGTTGAATTGGATACGTGGACTGTGATGCCAAATCATTTGCACGGAATTGTGGTGATCACGCATCAGATTTCCAAACCGGACGCCGTAGAGATATCCCAGCGGGCGGATGCGCCCGAGGGTAGAGACGACCCGGCGGGTCGTCTCTACGTTGTGCCCACCGGAAACGCCCTGACATGTTGAGGCGTTGCATGGCGATGTAGCGATGCAGAGACGTTCCAGCGGAACGTCTCTACGAGAACAATCTCATCAACAAAACACGAGAGACCGATGAACCGAAAAACCGTTTTGATAAACACGGGCACATTCGTTCTGTTATTTAGCTTGGCTTTTTCGCAAGCAGCAGAGGCGCTCCAGCGGAACGTCTCTATGACTCTACAAATTCTCAACGCCGTAAGCAAGACGCCCATCGAAGGTGCGCGCTTGTATGTCAAAGACAGTGGTTATGCTTTGCGCTCGGACGTCAACGGCCGCGTGGAGGTTCCGCGCGAGTTTCGCAAGGCCGTGCTCAAAGTGCGCGCGAAGAATTATCGCGCGACTGAGGTGCGGCTGCCGCTCAAAAACAACGCGCTGCTTCTGCTCCAATTCGACTCCACGCTCGTCAATCTCGAGGAACGCAAACTGAAGTTCACGCGCGCGGACACGTTGCGCGGCAGCTATGGCCCGTTCCGCGCGAATAATGATTTGCTTTTCTATGATCTCAACGTGCGATTGCATATTGCGGAGAAGTATCTTGCGGGCTTCAACCGCATTCGTTTTAAAATGCTTTCAAATGACACACGCATTCAAATCGATCTGTTCGACAACATGCAGGTCGATAGCATCGTGTTCGAAGGCAAGAAGCTGAATTACGCGCGCGAGTTCAACGCGGTGTTCATCGACTTTCCGCAAACACTGCAAGCGGGCAAAACTTATGAGATCGCGTTTCACTACTCCGGCTATCCGAAGGAAACCGGGCGCTTCGGCGGTATTGCGTTCAAACAAGATTCGCTGGGCAATCCGTGGATTTATACCGCATGCCAAAACCTCGGCGCGAGCTTGTGGTGGCCGAACAAAGATCAACAGCCTGATGAAGTGGATAGCATGAACATCAACATTGCCGTGCCTTCGGAGGTGAGGGCGATCTCGAACGGCCGTTTTCAAAACAAAACCGAGTTGAACGACGGCTACACGCGGTGGCAGTGGAAAGTGCATTATCCCATCAACAACTATTGCGTATCGCTCAACATTGCAAAGTACACGCACTTCTCTGAAACGCTCGGCGATTTGACGATGGAT
>JABWAN010000513.1 GCA_013361015.1 Candidatus Zhuqueibacterota bacterium
TCGAGCGTTTGAAGAAGGTTGTGCAAACGTGTTACGACTTTTGGGGCGTGATGCCGTACGAGCATTATACTTTTCTCGTGCACAGCCGGCCGAGCGGCGGAGGCGGCACGGAGCATCTCAATTCCACGATCATGGGCATCAATCAATTCGCGTTCGGCAAAGACAGCGGCTATGAAAATTTCACGAGCCTGGCCCTGCATGAATTTTTCCACACGTGGAACGTGAAGCAGCTTCGCCCGGCCGGCATTCATCCTTATAATTACACGCGCGAAAATTATACGCCTTCGTTATGGATTTCCGAAGGCACGACCGATTATTATACGATGATGCTCATGCGTCGCGCCGGTTTTTATACGCCGGAAAAAATGTTGGCGCGTTTGGCAGAAATGATTCGCAATGACCGCCGCCGCCCCGGCCGCAAAGTACAATCGCTGGAGGAGTCGAGTTTCGATGCGTGGATCAAGTTTTGGAAAGATTTGCAGGACGGCCAGAATCGCGAAGTGGATTACTACGACAAAGGCGCGACCGTGAGTTTGCTGCTCGATTTGGAGCTTCGCCACCGCACGGAAAATCGCGCTGCACTCGATGATGTGTTTCGCACTTTGTACAAGAGATTTCCGCTGGCCGGGCCGGGGTTCGCGCCGGAAGATTTCAAAGCCGTGGTGGAGGAAATTGGCGGCGGCAAGTACGACGAGTTTTTCGACAACTATGTGCGTGGTACGGCCGAGCTGGACTTTGCAAGATTTTTGGGATATGCCGGTCTGAACGTGAAAGAGAGCATGCCCACCGACGGAGTGGCATTGGGCATTTCAGTACGCGAACAAAACGGCGCGGCGGTGGTGCAGAGCATTTTCGCCGGCTCGCCGGCATATGAGGCGGGCTTGAATAGCGGCGATGAGGTCATTGCGCTGAATGGATTTCGCGTGCGCGCCAATCAACTCGAAGCGCGTTTGGCGGATTTCAAAGCCGGCGAAAAAATCACGCTCACCCTATTTCGCGACGAGCAACTGCGCGAGTTTGAAATCACTCTGCGCGCGCCCGACGTGCCGGAAGTGCGCGTGCAGCTTACGGAGCAGCCCACGGAATTGCAGAAGAAGATTTATGCAAGCTGGATGGCAACCACTTGGCCGGAGCCGCAGAAGCAATAAGATTAATTTTTGAAAGCTTGGATAATTTATGTTGTGGCTCAAGACCCTCTTCTTCACCGTCATCGCACCGGGAACCGTCACGATTGTGCTGCCCTATCTGCTTTTATCCGATGCGCGGGATAAATTTGGCAAACAAGTATGGCAATGGCTCGGCGTCTTTCCCGCGCTGCTCGGTGTCGGGATCTATTTGTGGTGCGCGAAAGACTTTGCCGTGCAAGGTCGAGGCACGCCGGCGCCATACGACCCGCCGAAACAACTCGTCGTTACCGGGCTGTATCGTTTCGTGCGCAATCCCATGTACGTCGGCATCGTCCTCATTTTGTTGGGCGAAGCGCTGCTCTTTGCCGAAGCAACGCTATTGTTGTATACAGCACTCGTGCTTTTCGGTTTTCATCTGCGCGTGCGGCTTTATGAAGAACCGACGCTGCAGCGGCACTTTGGCGAGTCGTTCACGCGATATTGCGCGAATGTGCCGAGATGGTTGCCGTTGCGGAAAAACCTTACGACCTGAATCTTGATGCGTTCTTCATCAACCCCCGTCTCGTGTCTCGAAGTTTTTTTTGTTGGGTCGCTGCTCCACCACAGTATCATCTTTGCTTGTTTATCTCACCTTTATCTTTGCAAGCGAGCTGACTTCAAAGCGATTTTCTCGCGTCGCCTCGACGATATTTTCAAGTGCGGCGTCATTTGAAACTTTGCCCCAACTCTGCGCGTACATGTGCACCAATTTTTAGCGCAAAACAAATATTCCACTGAATGCACAATCATTGTAAAAACCTAAGCCTTTCTCGCACGAAAATGAAACTGCCACGAAAAAATGCCCTTCGCTCTCGTGGCAGTTCTTTTTTCGTAGCAGAGAAATCCTTTGGGTTGAGACTTGTCTGTGTCGGCTTTTTGAATATGAAGCGCATCCTCTTTTCTTTCCTCACCATTATTGTGTTTGGACTCGTCGCGTGTCAGCGCGAAGCTGCGCACGAGCATGATGCTGCGAAATTGCATGCGCTCCAAAAACTGCTCGTACCCATTCGAACGATAGATGCAGCCGACGAAAATTTCGACGACTTGCAGCCGCTCAAAACGAAATGGCAAAACGCGCGCATCATTTTGCTGGGCGAAGCCACGCACGGCGACGGCGCTGCCTTCGCAGCGAAAGTCCGTTTGATCAAATTTCTCCATCGTGAAATGGGCTTTGAAATCCTAGCGTTCGAGAGCGGGTTTTATGATTGTGAAAAGGCGTGGTCGCTCATCAAAACGGGTACGCCCGCGGCAAAGGCCGCGCAGCAAGCTCTCTTCGGTCTTTGGTCGGAGAGCCGGCAAGTGCAGCCCGTGTTCGATTATCTCGACGCCGTGCGCGACAGTGCAAGACCATTGCAACTCACCGGCTTCGATTTGCAATTCAGCGGCAGCCTTAGCCGTGATTCGCTGCTCGTCGATTTGGGAAATTTTCTTCGCGTTGCCAATACTCATTCGGCATTCGATACGGCTTCCTGGTTGATTGTGAGGGCGACCCTCGACACTTTGTTTCGCTTCAACAGCCGCTTTCGCAAAATGTCGTCGCAGCAGCAGGAAAATTTCTATTCGGCTTCGCAAAAGTTGAGGGAGTGGATCGCTGCGTTGCCGCATGATGCTCGTGATGATGAGGAAAGCACATCAATTCTGGAAGACACCCCCTTGCCCGCCTCAAGGGGGAAATTGTTGAGTGCCCGTTCAGAATATTCCCCCCTTGAGGCGGGCCCGGGGGGCGTTCACGCCTCGCATCGAGCAATGCATTGGCTGCAACTCCTCCGCAGCACCGAAACGCTTTTGCGTTTTCTATGGAATGCCGATTTCAGCAAACCCGATCCGAAAATCATGAATCTGCGCGATCAGCAAATGGGCGAGAACTTGCTCTGGCTCGCGCGCGCGCATTTTCCAAACAAGAAGATTATCGTGTGGGCCGCGACTTCGCACAGCAGCCGCAATCGTCAAAACATTCGCAGCCGCGAGGGCGGCAAGATCGGCGAGAGCGAGATGATTCCGATGGGCGATTATTTGTGGAGGGAATTAGGTGGGCAAACTTATGTGCTGGGATTCATCGCGCAGCATGGCAAGAGCGCAGTGCGCGGCCGCGCGCCGTGGGATATTGCCGAGTCGCGTGCGGGCAGTTTGGAAGACTGGCTCGCACACAGCGAATACGACTACGCCCTTCTCGATTGGCGCAGTTTGCCAACGGAGGCGCATTGGCTCGCGGACACATTGCTCGCGCGGCCGATGGGCTTCGTGCCCATGCGCGCGCGTTGGCCGGAAATCATGGATGGCGTGCTGTTCATTCGTGAAATGAGGCCGAGCGCAGAGATTGAATAAGTTTTGCAAGCTTCATTTTAGTAATGTTATGCGCACGAATCTTCTCGCGCGCTCGGTACGACGTCGATTATGAAGTGAATTCCAAGTGTGAGGGCAGTTTCTTCGAGAATGACAACACGAAGAAACGCGCGACCAACCATACTTCAATAAACGCTCATTCACGCCGCGGCAATCCGCTCGATGCTTGCCGCTTTCGCAGTGGCTTTATCGATCTTCACCAGCACGGCGCACAAACGTGGATCATCTGTTGCAGGCTCGAAGCGAAAGGGAATTTGGCGCATGAACTTTTTGATGGCAATGTCTTTTTTCATGCCGATCACCGAGTCGAACGGCCCGGTCATACCCGCATCGGTGATGTACGCTGTGCCGTTCGGCAGAATGCGCTCATCGGCAGTGGGCACGTGGGTGTGCGTTCCAATCACCGCGCTCACGCGGCCATCAAGGTACCAGGCGAGCGCCATTTTTTCGGCACTGGCCTCGGCGTGAAAATCGATAATCGCAAAATTGGCCTGGCCTTCGAGGCGATACAGAATATCGTCGCCGAGACGAAACGGGCAGTCAATTGAATACAGATACGTGCGGCCTTGCAGGTTAATCACCGCGGCTTTCGCGCCGTCGGGCAGATCGACAATCACCGTGCCTTTGCCGGGATTGCCCTTGGGATAATTTGCCGGGCGCAGTACGCGTTCGTAGTTCTCTTGCCAAATTTTATAAATCTCCGGGTTTTCCCAAGTGTGATTACCACCCGTGATCACATCGATGCCCAGCTCAAAATACTTTTTGACCACCGTTTTCGTGAGGCCCTTGCCGTTATTGGCGCCGTTCTCGCCGTTGGCAATCACCAAATCCGGCTCATGCTCTTCTTTCAAGCGCGGCAGCACACGTGTGGTGATTTCCAATCCTGGTTGGCCGACGATATCCGCAATAAAGAGCACCGTCCAAACACTTGCATCCTTCATCATCACTCACACGTACGTTAGATTTTCAAAGCGGGTTGAATCTAAGCTAAAAAAACAAATATTCAAGCGAAAATTCTTATGCTTGCGTTGTTTGCAACTCCTCGCGAATAACACGTCGCAGTACCGTTTCCAAATTGCGCGAGTTGATGCTTGCTTTCAGGGTTTCGTTGATCAACGTTTGATAGCTTTTGCCGATCGGTCGAGATTGCGTTTTGAAATATGCGAGAATTTCTGCATCGAGTAGCAGATTCACTCGAATTTTGCTTTTCGGCACAGGCTTGCCGCCATAGCGCAAAGTCGCGCGCGACAATTGCTCTGCTGTGACCTCAGGAATCTCCGAGAAGTCAATGTCCTCATCCGTCATTTTCTCAAGCCTAGCCCAATCGGTCTTGGAGGCTTTGGAGGTAGATTTTCTGCTCATGCTTTGCTGCCTTTCTCATCGATACGACACGAATTGTATCATCCTCGTCGGTATGAACAATAACGAC
>JABWAN010000514.1 GCA_013361015.1 Candidatus Zhuqueibacterota bacterium
GTTCCCCGGGCGTCTTCTTTGACGAGTTGAAGCATCCCAACGGCTCGAAGATCTTTTCAGCGCGCATCATTCCCTTGCGCGGTTCGTGGGTGGAATTCATGACGGACATTAGCGACGTCATGTATGTCTACATTGACCGTCGCAAAAAATTTCCCGTCACGACGCTACTCCGCGCGCTGGGATTCTCCACGGACAAGGACTTGCTGCAGTTGTTTGATTTGGTTGAAGAGATTAAAGTCTCGGATTCCAAAATCAAGCAATACCTCGGGCGCACCTCCATTAGTGACGTGGTGGATCGCGAAACCGGCGAAGTGTTGCTGGAGAAGGATGCGGAGCTTACCGAGGAGGCGATTGATCGTCTCAAAGCGGCGAAAGTATCGATGTTGCGTTTGCTCAAGCAAGACAGCGCGTTTGGCCCGGAGGTCATTTCCAACACGTTGCGACGTGATAGCGCGCTCTCCCAAGCGGATGCGCTCGAAACTATCTATCGCCACTTGCGCTCGGGCGAGCCGCCTGACTTTGACACGGCGAAACAATTTCTTGAGCGATTGTTCTTCAACGCGAAGCGCTACGATTTGGGCGAAGTCGGGCGCTATCGGCTGAACAAGAAACTGAATTTGAATGTCCCCGAGGCAACGACGGTTCTCACCCATGATGATATCATCACGATCATCAAGTATCTGCTCGATATGCGGAACGGCCACCGCACTGCGGATGATATCGACCACTTGGGCAATCGCCGCATTCGCACGGTCGGCGAGCAGCTCTCGCAACAGATGAGCGTGGGCCTTTCACGCATGGCGCGCACGATCAAGGAGCGCATGAATTTGCGCGAAAGCGAGAAGCTGACCCCCCAAGACCTCGTTAACGCGCGCACGATTATTTCCGTGATCAATACGTTCTTCGGCACGAGCCAACTCTCGCAGTTCATGGATCAAACCAATCCGCTCGCCGAATTAACCCACAAACGACGCTTGTCTGCGCTTGGCCCCGGCGGACTCACGCGTGAACGCGCAGGCTTTGAAGTGCGCGACGTGCACTATACCCATTACGGCCGTTTGTGTCCCATCGAAACGCCGGAAGGCCCCAATATCGGTTTGATTTCTTCGCTCACGACCTTCGCGCGCATCAATGATTTTGGTTTCATTGAAACGCCGTATCGCCGAGTGAAAGACGGTCGCGTGCTGAATGACATCGCCTATCTTTCCGCGGATGACGAAGATCAATACGTCATCGCGCAAGCGAATGCGCCGATTGACAACAAAGGCTACTACGAAAGCGATCGTGTCAAGGCTCGGATCAAAGGCGAGTTTCCCGTAGTGCAGCCGCAGGAAGTGCACTATATGGACGTTTCGCCGAACCAAATCGTGTCGGCGGCCGCGGCGTTGATTCCTTTCCTCGAACATGATGATGCAAACCGCGCTTTGATGGGCTCGAACATGCAACGCCAGGCGGTTCCGCTTTTGGTGCCGCAATCGCCGTTGGTGGGCACCGGCATGGAAGCCAAAATCGCCAGAGATTCTCGCGCCATGATCGTATCCGACTATGATGGCGTCGTCGAGCATGTGGAATCTAATCGCATTATCATTCGCAAAGACATGCCCGGGCGCGGCAAAAAGACCGATCCCGAAAGCTTGCTGAGCTTCGAAGAATCCGATCTGGTTCCTTATCGTTGCACGAAGTTCATGCGCACGAATCAAGACACGTGTATCAATCAACGTCCGATTGTGAAAGCCGGAGATCGTGTGGTGAAGGGCCAGGTGCTCGCCGACGGTTGTGCTACGGAAGACGGCGAACTGGCCTTGGGTCGCAACGTATTGGTTGCGTTCATGCCGTGGCGCGGTTACAACTTCGAAGACGCGATCGTGATGTCCGAGCGTATCGTGCAAAAGGACGTGTACACTTCGATTCATATTGAAGAATTCGAGCTGCAGGTGCGCGACACGAAACGCGGGGAAGAAGAACTCACGCGTGAAATTCCCAACGTCTCGGAAGAAGCGACGAAAGATTTGGATGAAAACGGCATTATTCGCGTGGGCGCGGAGGTGCAAGCCGGAGACATCCTTGTCGGCAAAGTGACGCCGAAAGGCGAGACTGATCCGACGCCCGAAGAGAAATTGCTGAAAGCCATTTTCGGTGAAAAGGCCGGCGATGTGAAAGATGCTTCTTTAAAAGCGCCGCCGGGATTGAAAGGCATCGTGATTGACACGAAGCTGTTTTCGCGCAAGAAGAAAGACACGAAATCAAAGCGCCAGGAGAAAAAGAAGCTCGATGAGATTGAAGATTGGCACACGCGGGAACTGGCGCGCGTCAAACGGTTGCTGAACGAGAAGTTGATCAACCTGCTTTCCGGCGAGACTTCCGGCACGATTCGCGATCTCAATAGCGGCAAAGTTATCGTGCGCGCCAACACAGAACTCTCCGAAGAACGTTTGGCGGAATTGGATTTCGAAAAACTCGATCGCAGCGAAGGTTGGACGGAGAAGAAGCGCATCAACGAATTGGTTGAGGCGTTGCACGTGGCGTACGAACGCAAAGTGGTGGACATCAATGAAGAGTACGAGCGCCAGAAAACCAAAATTCTGATTGGCGATGAATTGCCGCCGGGGATCGTTCAGCTTGCGAAGGTCTATGTTGCCAAGAAACGCAAGTTGATGGTGGGTGATAAAATGGCGGGTCGCCACGGTAACAAAGGTGTGGTTGCGCGTATCGTGCCCATTGAAGATATGCCGCGTTTGGCGGACGGTCGCCCGGTCGATATCGTGCTCAACCCGCTCGGCGTGCCCTCGCGTATGAATCTCGGACAAATTTTCGAGACTAATCTCGGCTGGGCTGCGTCCATGTTGGGCGTCAAGTTCGCAACGCCGGTGTTCGATGGCGCCACTGAAGAACAAGTAAATGAGCAAATGACCAAGGCCGGTCTTCCCACGAGCGGAAAAGTGCAGCTCTTTGACGGCCGCTTGGGCGAGCCGTTTGATGAAGAAGTAACGGTCGGCCAGATTTACATGATGAAGCTCTCGCACTTGGTGGAAGACAAAATTCACGCGCGTTCGATCGGGCCATACTCGTTGATCACGCAACAACCGCTGGGCGGCAAGGCGCAATTCGGCGGCCAGCGTTTCGGTGAAATGGAAGTGTGGGCGCTCGAAGCTTATGGTGCGGCGTATACACTGCAAGAAATTCTCACCGTGAAATCCGACGACGTGCGCGGCCGTTCGAAAGTTTATGAAGCGATTGTGAAGGGCGATAATCTACCCGAACCCGGTTTGCCGGAATCATTCAACGTATTGATTCGCGAACTGCAAGGGCTGGGCTTGGATATCGAACTCATTGATGATACGGAAAACGGCAAGGCTTAATATTAAAACAACAGGACGTTTTTGACGGGCTTTGCGACTCCTTGGAGGTTTTGAAGTGAGCTACTTTCCCAAACAAGATTCGACGATGCGACGGCATTTCAATGCCATCGGCATCAGTCTGGCTTCGCCGGACAAAATTTTAGAACGCTCGCACGGTGAGGTGACCAAGCCGGAGACGATCAACTATCGTTCGTTCAAGCCGGAAAAAGACGGCCTGTTCTGCGAGAAAATTTTCGGACCGGTGCGTGATTGGGAATGTCATTGCGGCAAATACAAACGTATTCGCTATAAAGGCATCGTGTGCGATCGCTGCGGCGTCGAGGTCACGACCAAGTCCGTGCGCCGTGAGCGTATGGGACACATTACGCTGGCCGTGCCCGTCGTGCACATTTGGTATTGGAAATCCCTGCCTTCGAAAATCGGCTATATTCTCGGCATGAGCGGTAAGGATTTGGAGAAGGTGATCTACTACGAATCCTATGTCGTGATCGAGCCAGGCAAAAGCGGCCTGGAGCCGAAAGAATTGCTTACGGAAGATGATTACTTCCGCGTGATGGCCGAGCATGGCGAACCGGTGCCGGGCGAAAGCGAGAATGAAAACGCTCCGCGCTTCGTCGCAAAAATCGGCGGTGAAGCCGTGCTGGAATTGCTGCGCCGCGCCGATCCCGAAAAGCTCTCAGTGGAATTGCGCCATCAAGTCAAAGTCGAAACCTCTTTCCAGCGAAAAGCCGATGCACTCAAGCGTTTGAAAGTCATCGAAGCGATCAAACGCAGCAAGAATCGCCCGGATTGGATGGTGCTCTCCGTTATTCCGGTAATTCCGCCCGAATTGCGTCCACTGGTGCCGTTGGAAGGCGGTCGTTTCGCGACTTCGGATCTGAATGATCTCTATCGCCGCGTGATTATCCGCAACAACCGCTTAAAGAAGTTGATGGAGATCAAAGCGCCGGAAGTCATTTTGCGCAACGAGAAGCGCATGCTGCAAGAAGCCGTTGATGCGTTGTTCGACAACGGCCGTAAGACCGCAGCGGTGCGCGGCGATGGCAATCGTCCGCTCAAATCGCTCTCCGATATGCTGCGCGGCAAGCAAGGCCGTTTCCGTCAAAACTTGTTGGGCAAGCGTATCGATTATTCCGGCCGTTCCGTCATTGTGGTCGGTCCGGAGCTGCGCCTGCACGAATGCGGTTTGCCAAAAGAAATGGCACTCGAACTTTTCAAGCCGTTCGTGATTCGCAAGCTGGTCGAACGCTCGATTGCGAAAACGGTGAAAAGCGCAAAGAAAATGGTGGATCGTCGCGACGCCAGTGTGTGGGATATTCTGGAAGAAATCATCGACGATCATCCCATTCTATTGAACCGCGCCCCCACCTTGCACCGTCTCGGCATTCAAG
Organism: Candidatus Zhuqueibacterota bacterium; assembly: GCA_013361015.1. Taxonomy (GTDB): domain Bacteria; phylum Zhuqueibacterota; class Zhuqueibacteria; order Zhuqueibacterales; family Zhuqueibacteraceae; genus JABWAN01. The sequence goes on from JABWAN010000514.1 coordinate 4,751, forward strand.
CCTTTCAGCCGATTTTGATCGAGGGCAAAGCGCTGCAAATTCACCCGTTGGTTTGCGCCGCATTCAATGCGGATTTCGATGGCGATCAAATGGCCGTGCACGTGCCGTTGAGCTATTATGCCCAAACCGAGACACGTTTGCTGATGCTGTCGAGCCACAATATCCTGTCGCCGGC
>JABWAN010000515.1 GCA_013361015.1 Candidatus Zhuqueibacterota bacterium
GTCAAGTTTTGTTCTGCTAATCCTTACTTTTTCACTCCGATCGCCTCCTGCAACGCCGCCTCCACTTCTCGCACGGTGTAATTGATCCGCTGCGTCGAAGTACCGAAACGGTTTCCCGCGAACGGTTCGTGCAGAACTTTCCCTTCCTTCGAAAGTAGCCAAATGACCGGCACGGAATAGCTTTGCGAATCAGTGCTCGGTTTAAACCTTCCCATCCACGGCAAAATCGCATCGGAAAACGTTGTGCCTTCCGCGTACTTTTTGTGATTGAACAACAGCCGCAACTTGGGATCATAATAAACTTGCTCGAACGGAATCACGTGATTGCTCTGCAGGGCGTAAACCGCCTCCACAAAGCGCGAGAATTCGTGCTTCCATGTTGGCGCGGTATCCGGCTGCGCGAGAAAGGTCTCTCCCGGAAAACCGTACTCCGTTTCGCCATAAACCGGCGGGCACGCGACGGCGACGAAGAGCACGTTGGCGTTGTGATACTTGCGATACATGTACGTCGAAGTCGGCATATCATTGAAAGAATCGCCGCACCACAAACCGCCCGCAGATTCGGAAGGATTGAGGCTCGGGCCGCCGAAGATGAGCAGATAAATCGCCTTCGTATCGGGCTGCACCAAATCTAACAAGCGCTTTTTCTCACCCGAGGCCTCGCAAACAAACACCTCGGACGCGATCGTGTCGCCGACTTGATAGCACGGCTGCGGTTTATCATTGGGCGTGCTTCTTCCTTCCCTCGGAAGGAGCAAAGCCCAGAGCACTAGCAGAGATAACATAAAAGTATTCCTCATGTGATTAATTAGGTTCAACGCTTCAGAAGATAGGACGGTCTCTGCAACAAAGCAAGCGTGAATCTGCTCAGAAGTTCAGCCATGGCGCGCTGCGGCTTATTTTTGCGGCATGTACTTTTCAACCTTTTGCTATAGAAAATCCCTTGCGAGTGACCTCGGCGTTTTTCACATTCCGCGCACTTTGTTTTAACGCAAGCCTAACGCACTGCGACTCAATTCTATTCCAAATAGCTGCATGCAAACTTCCGCGCCGCCTAGCAAACATTCTCTCGCCCCAGCACAAGCCGATCTCTTAATCTTCGACCTCGATGGCACGCTCATCGATACGTGCCGCGACTTGGCGAATGCCGTCAACTTCGCGTTGCAGCAATTGGGCAAGGAAACATTGCCCATGGAAAATATTGTCAAAATGGTCGGCGACGGCACGCGCACGCTGCTCACTCGTGCGCTCCAGCAGTCAACGGAAGCAGAGCTGCAATCGGCGCTGCAACATTTCCGCGCGCACTATGCCGTGCATCTCGCCGATTTCTCCAAACCATATGACGGCATGGCCGAGGTGCTCGCGCACTTTCGGACAAAGAAAAAAGCCGTGCTCTCCAACAAGCCGCACGAGTTTACACTCGCCCTGCTCGAACGTTTGCACTTAGCACAAGCCTTCGATTTCATTCAGGGCGGGCAAGCTGCGCTTCCACTCAAGCCTGATCCCACGAGTCTGCAAAACATTCTGGCGCATCTGCAAGTAGAAGCTGCGCGCGCACTGATGATCGGCGACGGCGAAAATGATATTCTCGTGGGCAAAGCTGCCGGCGTGAGAACGTGTGCAGCCACATACGGTTATCGCCCTGCAGAGAATCTTCTGACCCTCACGCCGGATTTCGTCATGCAGGCTCCGCTTGAATTGCTCACCATCGTGTCATCTTAAGCCAGACGAACTGAGTCATTAAGACAAAACGATTGTCGTCAAAACTATTTGTTAAATTGTTTTGCCAAGAAATGGTTTTGTTCAGGTCTTTTGCTTTTTGAAATCTGCGAAGCGCTTTAAGTCACCTCGCTCGAAGAGATAAAAGTCAGGTAAACAAGCAAAGATGATCCTTTGGTGAAGCAGCGACCAAACATAAACAAACGGCAGACGCAAGGCATGACTTCGTGAACTGGAGAAAGCATGAGCTCAAAAGCCGCTGATCTTATTCCTCACAGCACGGCGAACACCGCTGCTCTGCCGTTGCCGTTGTTGTCCGCGCGCCCGCTGCTCAAACGCTCGCTCGGGCGCATGAGCTTGCTCTGCCTGGTTTATGTTACGGTATGCTCCGGCCCGTTCGGTTTGGAAGAATTGGTCACGGCCTCCGGGCCGGGCATGACGTTTCTGCTTTTGCTGATCACGCCGCTGTTGTGGGGCTTGCCGCTGTTGTTCATGTCCGCGGAGCTTTCGAGCGCGTTGCCCATTCAAGGCGGCCTGTATCAATGGGTCAAAACTGCGTTCGGAGATTTTTGGGGCTTTCAAGCGGGCTGGTGGTGGTGGCTCAGCTCGTTTCTCGATTGCGCGGTGTATGCGGTGTTGGTCGCGGATTATTTTCAATTCTATTTCCCGAACCTCGACAAACTCGGCCATTGGAGCATCGCGCTGATCGTCATTTGGTTCTTCACGTATCTCAACGTGCGCGGCATTCAAGTCATCGGCGCCAGTTCCGTATTGTTCGTGCTGTTCATGCTTACGCCCTTCGTCATTATGATCGCGCTCGGCGCGCCGCAGGTTGCGCACAATCCTTTCGTGCCTTTCTTGCCCGAAGGAAAAAATTTGATGGAAGCATTGAGCCAGGGCCTGTTGTTGAGTATCTGGTTCATCAGCGGCTTCGAGGCTTTATCAACCGCATCGGAAGAGATCAAAGATTCGGACCGTCTCATTGCGCGCGCGCTGTTCCTGGTGTTTCCGATGGTGCTCGCGAGTTATGGTTTGCCGCTGCTCATCAGCCTTGCGCTCGATCACAATTGGGCGGAGTGGCAAGCGGGACAATTCACGCATATTGCGGAAAGGCTCGGCGGGCGTTGGCTGGGCGGCTGGGTTTCCATGGCCGGCGTGATCGCGAACATGGCGCTGTTCGGAACGTGGCTGCTCTCGTATTCGCGCATTCCCTTTGCAATGGCGCACGACGGTTATTTGCCGAAAGCCATCACGCGCATTTCGCCGAAGTACGGCACGCCGGTGACCGCAATCGTGTTGAGCGGCGTTATCTACAGCATCTTTTCTTATAGCGATTTCAAAAGCCTCGTGCTCATCGATATCTGGGTCATTCTCGGCGCAATCTTTTTGGAATTTCTCGCGCTGTTGAAATTGCGTTTCAGCCATCCGCATTTGCCGCGCCATTTTCGTGTGCCCGGCGGCAAAGCCGGACTGTACTTCACGGTGTTCAGTCCGATTGCCGTGGGTTTGTTCGCGATGTTCGGCAGCGGCTCGGAATACATTCTCCCCGGCGCGTTAGCCGTCGCCACCGGCCCGGTTGCATTTTGGATTTGCAAGAAGTGGGTGAAGCAGAGGCAACAGAATTCTAAAAATTCTTAGCTACACACGGAACAAAAACACACGCAGACGAAGCTTTGCAGTGTGCGTTTTTGATCCGTGTGTAGCCGAAGGATTTTGAATTGCATTTGGCACAAGCGCAAGGCGGACAAGCCGCAGTCAAAAGCTTTTTCTAAGCGGATACTGCTATTGCTTTATCTGCTTTCAAAAAATCTTCGCTGTTAATAGACTAAGCTCTCACGCTGAACGATAAGCAAAAGCATATTGGGCGCCTGCCGGGCTGTGAACTTTCCCTTGGGCGTCAAATGCAAAGTAAACTCCTTTCACTGCGATTATGTCCGCTGCGCAATTCTGTCAAAGGCCTGCGCGCTCGTGTGCAATCGTAACCAAAAGCAAAAGAAGCACTCGCTTGCAGAAGCAATAGCGCAAGAATAGTTTTGTCCCGAATCGTTTTACGTTGTTCAAAAGGAGGAGCACATGAGATCAAGTTTCAAATTCCACCAAGCGATTTTTATTGCAGCGACCTTGTGGCTTGCGGCCTGCAATGAACAGCCCGAAGATCAACCCCGCCTCGCGCCTTTGCTCGAAGGCATGGGCGAGCTGCACCATCCCATCACCACGAAGAGCGAACTTGCGCAGCGCTATTTCAACCAAGGCTTGACGCTCTCGTATGCGTTCAATCACAAAGAAGCCGAGCGCTCGTTCCGCGAGGCCGCCAGGCTTGATCCGAATTGCGCGATGGCATATTGGGGTGCGGCGCTCGTGCTCGGGCCGAACATCAACGCGGCCATGGACCCGGCCGAAGTGCCCAATGCCTTTGCCGCAATGCAAAAGGCGCAAGCGCTCGCGGCGCAGGCGAGTGAGAAAGAGCAAGCCTTCATCAATGCGCTCGCGCAGCGTTACGTCGCAGAACCGGTGCCCGAGCGCGCGGCACACGATCAAGCTTATGCCGCTGCCATGCGCGAGGTCGCACAAAAATACCCGGAAGATCCCGATGCCGCGGCGCTCTTCGCCGAAGCGTTGATGGATTTGCACCCGTGGAAGTATTGGGAGAAAGACGGCGCGCCCAAACCGTGGACGCCGGAAATTTTGACCACACTCGAAACGCAGCTCGCACGCTGGCCCAAACATCCCGGCTTGAATCATTTCTATATTCATGCCGTTGAAGCCTCGCCGAATCCCGAGCGCGCGATGCCGCACGCCGAGCGTTTGCGCAATCTCGTGCCGAATGCCGGACATCTCGTGCATATGCCCGCACACATTTTCCTGCGCACAGGCCGTTATCATGACGCGGTGCTGGCGAACGAAGCGGCGATTGCAGCAGATAGCAATTACATCACGCAATGCCATGCGCAGGGTATGTATCCGGTCGCTTATGTGCCGCACAATCATCACTTCCTCTCCGCGGCGGCAACGTTTGGCGGCAATAGCGCGCAAGCACTCATGGCCGCACACCACATGGCCATGCAGCAAGACTCCGCGCTTATGCGCCAGCCCGGTTACGGCACACTGCAGCATTACACGACAATTCCACTCTATGCAATGGTCAAGTTCGGCAAGTGGGAAGAGATTTTGAATACGCCCGCGCCCGCTGCGGAC
>JABWAN010000516.1 GCA_013361015.1 Candidatus Zhuqueibacterota bacterium
GAGAAAAAGCTTTCTTCCGAGGAAAAATTCGCGCGCTTGGAGGCGAATCCCGAAGAGGCGGTGCTGCGCGGCAATTGGGGCGATCCGGATTTTCTGCGTACGGTGACGAAGCTCAATCCGAAATTGAAGAATACGCAGTTCGCGGATTATCACGGCCACGGCTGGATTTTTCGCGCGGTGTTCAACAAAGACCGCAAAGGCAATTTGCTGGATAAAGACGGCAAGATCATTCCGCCGGAATCGAAGCACAAATTTCACGGCGTCGTGCCGGTCGATGGGCAAGATGAAATCTGCAACGAGCAATGTCGCGACGCGCAAAAGGCCGTGCACCTCAAAGACATTCACGCCGAGAAAGGCATGCACTGCATCGATTGCCATTTCGAGCAGGACAATCATGGTAACGGCAAACTCTACGGCGAATTTCACAACGCCATCGAAGTACGCTGCCAAGACTGCCACGGCTCCGTGACACGGCGCGCGACGCTGCTCACTTCCGGCAATGCCGCGCCCGAGGGCGGAACGCCGCTGCTTGAAACCTTCACGCCGTTCAATGAGAAGAGATTCGTGAAACGCGGCGAGAAAATTTTCCAGCGTTCGATGATGCATGATTCCTTGATGTGGGAGATTCCGCAAGTCGCGGACGTGGTCAATCCCGCTTCGGCAAAGTATAACGCGAAAGCGCGCGCGGCGAAGTTGGTTGCCAAAGGCGGCGCGGAGTGGGTAAGCCCCATGAGCACCAGCATGCTTGCGCACTCGGATGAAAAAATGGATTGCTACACGTGCCACACTTCATGGGTGACGAATTGCTTCGGCTGTCATTTGCCGCAGCAAGCGAATTGGAAAAAAGAGACGAATCATTTCGAGGGCGAGACTTCGCGCAACTGGACGACTTACAATCCGCAAATTCTGCGCGACGACGGATTCATGCTCGGCATTAGCGGCTCGACTAAGGGCCACAAAACTTTGCCCGTGCGTTCTTCGAGCGCAGTGATGCTCAGCTCGCGCAATGCGAACCGCGAGCAGATTTACAATCAGCAAGCGCCGGTTTCCGCGCCGGGCTTCAGCAGCCAGGCTTTCAACACGCATGCCCCGCACACCGTGCGCGCGAAGGAAACAAAGACGTGCAGCGATTGCCATCTCTCCGAAAAGAACGACAACAACGCGTGGATGGCGCAAGTGCTGTTGCAGGGCACGAACTTCGTGAACTTCATGGGCAAGTATGCTTACGTCGCGACCGGCAAAGACGGTTTCGAGGCCGTGCAAGTGACGGAAGGCGAAGAGCCGCAAGCCGTGATCGGGAGCTATTTGCACAAGCTCGCGTTCCCGGAGAATTATAAAAAGCATTTGCAGAGCCGCAAGAAACTTGAGACCTCTTATCATCACGGCGGCACGGAGATTTTGAGCGTGCAACAACGCGGCGAGTATTTGTACACGGCGAACGGCAGCGACGGTTTTCGCGTGTACGACGTTGCGAACGTCGATAACAAAGGTTTTTCCGAGCGCCTCGTCTCCGCGCCGGTTTCGCCCTTCGGACAAGACACGCAGGTGCAAACGAAGTTCGCGACCGCAGTGGCCTTGCCCACGAACATGCCGATTGACACCAATCGCGAATATCGTCCCGAGAATCAAGAACAGGGGCCGCTGCATCCTTCTTATAGTTACGCTTATATCACGGACAAGTATGAAGGCCTCGTGCTCGTTGATGTGATGACGTTGGTCGACAACAATCCGCGCAACAATTATCTCAAACGCGCGCTCACGTTCAATCCCAACGGCGCATTGAACGGCGCGATGAGTTTGGCAATTGCGGGCAACTATGTTTATATCGGTTGCGATGCCGGCTTGGTGGTGGTGAGCATTGCCGATCCGCTCAAGCCCAAGATTGTGGCGCGCATTGATGCGCGAATGCTCAAAAAGCCGAAGGCCATTGCGGTGCAATTTCGCTACGCCTTCGTGTGCGATGCCGAGGGCGTGAAAGTCGTGGACGTTACTTTCCCCGAAAAGCCGCGTTTTGTGAAAGAGAGTTTCGTGCCGCTGAAAGAAGCGCACGATATCTACGTGGCGCGCACGTATGCGTATGTCGCCGCGGGCAGGCAGGGCTTGGTGATTATCGATGCGGAGAGACCCGAGGCGTTGAAGATCGACCAGGTTTATACCGCGGGCAACAATATCAACGATGCGCGCGGCGTGAAAGTGGGCGCGAGTTATGCGAGCCTCTATGCTTATGTTGCGGACGGCAGAAACGGCTTGCGCGTAATTCAACTTGCTTCGCCTGCGGGTGACAATCCCAACTATCTCGGTTTCAGCCCGCGCCCCACGCCGAGATTGATTGCGACGCGTCACACGCACGGCACGGCCCTCGCGATTTCAAAAGGCATGGATCGTGATCGCGCGGTGGATGAAAGCGGCAACCAAGTAAGCGTGTTTGGCAGATTAGGCTCGCGGCCCTTCACGCTCGAAGAGCAACAGCGTTTGTATTTGCGCGATGGGAAAGTGTGGAAAGTTTCGGAAGAGGGAAAGGTGGAAGTGACGGAGAAGTGAGCATGCACCTCATATACTGTCATTCAGAAGGAATCTTTTCAAGCACTCGGCACTTTTCCTAACACTGAAAAAGATTCCTTCTGAATGACATGCTATGGGGTTGCGTTTTTAATCTTCTTCCGCGCCAGCAACGCCAAAAACTCAAACGCCAAATTCGCGGCGAGTATTGCGGTAATATCGCCGTGATCATACGGCGGCGAAACTTCGACGAGATCGAAACCGATGAGATCGAACCCCGCGAGGCCGCGCACGAGCTGCAAGAGTTGATAGCTTGTGAAGCCGCCGACTTCCGGCGTGCCGGTGCCGGGCGCAAATGCGGGATCAGCGGCGTCGATATCGAGCGACACGTAAACACGCCGATTGCCGATGTGCGCATGAATCTCTTTGATGACGTCCGGCATGCCCAGCTCGAACGCTTCATCAATCGTAATCACGCGCGCGCCGAGTGCTTGCGCGTCGCTGCGATAGGTTGCTCGACTGCTTGGTCCGCGAATGCCGATTTGCAAATACGCGCTCGCGTCGATCAAGCCTTCTTCGAGTGCATAGCGAAACGGCGTGCCGTGACTATAAGGCCGTCCGGCAAATTCCGGTTGACCGACATCGCAATGCGAATCGAAATGCACAACGGCAAGCGGCCCATGTTGCGCGGCGTGCGCGCGCAAGAGCGGCAACGCAATAGAATGATCGCCGCCGAGTGAAATAACTCGCGCGCCGCTTTTGAGCACGGCAGAAACTTCGTCGGTGATCGCAGTATTCGTGGCTTCAATATCAACCGGCGAGACGTCGATGTCGCCGTAATCAACCACGCGCAAAACTTCCAACGGCGCGAGTTGCTGCGTGTGATGATAGCCCCAGAGCATGAGCGAGGCTTCGCGAATCTTGCGTGGCCCGAAGCGCGTGCCGCTGCGGTGGCTCGTGCCGCCGTCGTATGGAATACCGACAATGGCGACATCGACTCCCTCAAGTTCGCGCGTTGCAGGTTGGCGCATGAAAGAAGGAAGGCCGGCAAAGGGTTGCAAGTGCGCACCGAAAGCGGGATTGGCAGTCATATCGTCCTCGTGATTGGATTTGAAGATCATTGCACGCAAAATATAGAATCATTCTTCCACAAACAAGCTGCGTGAATATTGAGCTATGAACAAGATTAGAATCATTTTTTTGATCAGCGTTATGCTCGCGAGTTTGCCTCGCCTGAGTCGTGCGCAACATCAAACGCTCGGCCCGGGCAGTTGCGGGTTGGCGCAGAACAATTGCCATGCAAAGGAGAACGCGTGGTGGAAAGACGACGCGCACAAAGTCACGGTCGATGCGTTTTATGACGATCCCGCGGCTTATGAAAAGATCGCGAAGCTCGCGGGCGTCGGCGCGGATGCCATGCTCAAGGGCAATCAAACCTGCATGACGTGCCACGGCACGATCATCTCCGGCAAAGAGGGCCGTGAGGTTGAAGACGGCGTGAGCTGCGAAAGCTGCCACGGCCCGGGTAGCGGCTATAAAGATCCGCACTCCGAAGGTGATCCTAAACTCGGCGTGCAGCGTCCGGGTTATATCAAAGGCTTGCAACTCGGCATGGTGGAATTGAAGAACGTTGACAAGCGCGGCATGGCGTGCGTGCGGTGCCATTTCATTACGGATCAAAAACTCATTTCCGCCGGGCATCCGAATGGCGCGAATTTCAGCTATGTTTCCGGTATAAAAAAAGTGGCGAAACATTGGCGGCGCACGCCTGCGGAAGCAGATTTAAACAAAGCGCCATTCGAGAAAGCGATGAGCGCGAAAGGCCCGGTTGCGCAAATCGTCAAAGTCGAAGCGCCGCCGCCAGCACCCATGCCCACGGCGACACCTAGCGCAGCGCCGGTCGTATCGGAGCCAGCACCGGATGCGATACCAGTTGAAACACCTTCACCTGCGACTGCACCAATCACAACGTTGCCTCCGGCACAGCGCACGATTCGGCCAAGCGCTCCATCTCGAGCGGAGCCGATGGAGACGAATCAATCGAATGCCACGCCGCTCCTGCTGCCGCCGTTTCCACAAGTGAGTGATACGACCTCAGTGCCGCAGCTTTTGTTGCTGCTCAAACAGCGGCTTGATTTGCTTTATGAAAAGACAAAGGGAAGATGAATGTATAGAAACGGCAATTCCAACGCGTCTGTGAATAAACGCTACGAACAGCATCAAGACCGTTGGAACGCTTTCGGAAAAAATGCGGGCCTGTTGGGCCTTTCGGAAAAACTTTCGCCGGAAGAACTGCGCAAAAGCGAACTCTTCCGCGAGTATGACGAGGATTTCCTCGAAGAGCTTAGCCCGGATATCGCGCTGGCCAAATGGCAGAGCAACGCGGTCTTGTTCGAAGAAGGCGCCTATCT
>JABWAN010000517.1 GCA_013361015.1 Candidatus Zhuqueibacterota bacterium
ATGAAGAGCAGCGCTTCTATGCGGCTTATGCCGAGCACACTTCCGAGTTCAATGAAAAATTTCAAATGCGCCTGGGCTTGCGTTACGACCTCGCCACGCTGGTCAATCAAAGCGAGTTGAGCCATCGCTTGAGCGCGTGGTACAAGCTCGACGAGCGCACCACGCTCGAAGCCGCGTGGGGCGAAGTTTATCAATATCCCGATCCACTCACGTTGAGCATTCGCGACCAGCCGTTGGAAATCGGCGCAAACTTAAAGCTGCTCACCGCGGAGAAAGCCACGCAGAAGGTGGTGGGATTGAAGAGAAGGCTCAACGAGACGATGAAGGCGAGTCTGGAGTTTTATCATCTCGATATCGATCGCTTGCTGGTTTCGGAAGATCGCGAAACGTTCGAGCCGTTCAATCAAGGCCGGGGACGATTGCAGGGGGTGGAGCTGGTGTTGGAAAAAGAGGCTCCATCAGCGAGCAGGCTCTCCGGCCTTTTGAGCTACTCGCTAGGCAGCGCATTATATCACAATCTCAAGAGCAAAGCGTGGCTGCCCTTCAATTATGATCGTCGGCAAGCGTTGACGTTGTGGCTCAATCAGCGCGTGCGCCGTCATTGGCAGATCAGCCTGCTCTGGCGCTATGCGAGCGGCTTGCCATATACCGAGGTGCTCGGCGTGCAGCTTTTGCGAAATGCCAAAGGGCAAGTGTATTGGAACTTCATTCGCGGGCCGCGCAGCGAGAAACGCCTGCCGGCATATCAACGCTTGGACGCGCGTGTGAGTTACGTGACGCACGGCGCGGCGCGGTCATTCGCGTTCTATCTCGATTTGATCAATCTCTTCGATCACAAGAACGTTTACAATCTCACATGGGAGAAGGTGCTTGATCCGAGCTCGCCTTTCGCCACGGAGGCCGTGAAGCGCCGCACGATTTACATGCTGCCGTTTTTGCCTTCGCTGGGTTTGCAGTTTGAATTGTAAGACAGAAAACCCAACGCGGTCGAGCCGCAACCAAAAGGGCAACCGCAAATCAGCGTGAATGAACGCGAATGTTTTTCATTCGCGTTCATTCACGGTTAAAAGTGTTTGTTCTAAAAGCAAAGATTTCACTTTTAATAGACTAAAAAGGTGAAGGTCCGCGGAATAAACCGGACTGCGTTCATTGTTTCGCGTAGTAACACTGGCCGCGCTTCGGCCCTTGTCCTATTCTTATTGTCAGCGGAAGGTGACGACATGACCATTATACTCTCACTGCTTGTTTCATTCGCCTTTTTCATTTCACCTGCGCCAAAAAAGATCGCCAATTTTCGTTTAAATGATCTTGAGAGCAATTCAAAGACCTACGCCGAATTGAAAGGGAAGAAAGTGACGGTCATCGACTTTTGGGCTACGTGGTGCAAGCCGTGCGTGCGCTCGATTCCCAAGTTGGTGAAGCTGCACGAGCAGTACAAAGATCGCGGCGTGCAGTTTATCGGCATTAACGTCGATGGCACGCGCAACCTGCCCAAAGTGAAACCCACGGCGCATTCTTTGGGAATCAAATATCCGGTCTTGCTGGATGTGAACAATCAGGTCATGACCGATTTAAAGGTAACGCAGATTCCCACGATTTTTATTGTGAATGAGCGCGACGAAATCGTCGCCTTCCATCAAGGCTATTATCCCGGAGAAGAAGAAAATTGGGAGAAGGAGATTCGGAAGCTGTTGCAGCCGGAGACCGAGCAGAAGCAATGAAAATGCCTCGCGTGTTCTGGTCTCTATTCCTGCTGTGGGCAGGCGGCGTAAATGCGCAGATTTCGTTTTCCAACCTGTTCGAATATCAGTTGGGCAATTTGCCTTCTGTGTCTCCGCGAGATTTGTCGACGGCTTACAATCAACTTAATCTCTCCTATCGCTATCGCTACATAAAGGCGTTTGCCAAATTCGAATCGTTCACGCATCCGGAAGCAGTTCAGGATTATTATCAATGCACGCAACGCGGGGTGCGCGCGGGCAATGACAAGGTCGCGTTCACGGCCGGCAACTTCTACGAGATCATTGGTCGCGGTCTGCTGCTGCGCTCTTATGAGATCCCGGGCACGGTTCGCGAAGACATTGGGTATCGTGTGCGCCATGGTTTCTATCGCGACCTTGGTGGTGTGCTGCTCAAGTATCAATCCCGTGCGCTGGAATTGAAAGCGCTGCGCGCCCGTCCGCTGTACAACAGCTTTCCGCCCACGCTAGCAAGTGCAGCCCGGCGCCCAAGTTTGGTGGACGGTTTCGAAGCCAATGTGCGCGTCGCGCAGGATTTGTCGATCGGCGGCGCATACCTCCGCAGCGAACGCGAGCAGAGGCTCTCGAAGTACAGCACGATCTATCTAAACGCCAATTTGCCTTTCGAGGTACAGCTCTACTCTGAGTTCGCACAGCAGTTGCGCGCTGAGCAAGACTGGTTCGATTTTTCCGAGGGCTCCTCTCACGCATTTTATGCGAGCGCAAACTACATTGCGGGGCCTTTGGGCCTAAGTTTGGAGGCGAAAGACTACAACGATTTTGTGCTGCTGTTCAACGATCCGCCGCCGCTCATCAAAGAGCACTCCTATGTGGTGTTGAATCGCAGCACGCATGTGCTGGAGCCGGACAACGAGAGTGGCTGGCAAGCCGAAGCGTCTTTGCGATTCAACGCCGGTCATACATTGACGCTCAATGCCAGCCAGGCAGAGAATGAATTTTTCGGACGCCGCACGGTTTTCAAAGAATTGTTCGCGGAGTTTGAATACGTGCTTGATGAAGAGACTTCTGTGAAAGTATTCGCCGACCGCAGCCACGACCCTTTCAAGCTGGAAGAAAAGCGCGATGCGTTTGGTGCGTATTTGGATAAAGAATGGCCGCAACACTGGGGCACGATTCTGGACGTGGAGTATCAAATTTTTGCACGGGAAGCTCTTACTCGCGAAGAGGTCAAGAACTATGCCGTATCATTCACGCTTGCGCACGCACGTGGATTCTCTGTGGGAGTTTTGTGGGAAAGATCGACGGACCCTTTGCTTGCGGATAATCCCATCACGGATCGCATTGAGACGAAGCCGCGGCACTGGCTGGGAGGAACACTAGGCTACAAATACAGCGAGCGCCATTTCCTTAACGCCTTTTATGGCAAACGCCGCGGCGGCCCGGCGTGCACGGCGGGAATTTGTTATGAAGTTTTGGATTTCGAGGGCTTGGAAGTGAGATGGACGAGCAATTTTTGACTGGTTGCTGGCCACTGACTACTGACAAAGGAGACTTGCATATGCGCGCAATTCTGAAACTCGTTATGAGCACTCTACTCGTCGCCATCGCGGCATGGGCGCAAACACCGGGCGTGGGGAACATAGCGCCGGACTTCACACACGCTTCTTTGGATCACGGCCAAATTAAACTTTCGGACTATCGCGGCAAGGTCGTCTATCTTTTTTTTCTCGGGCACAATTGAAGCCGCTGCCGCGCGGCTGGTCCAGCCACGGAAGCTCAAATCTATCAACCCCGCAAGTCGCAAAATTTTGTAGCGCTCGGTTTGGATTACTATAACGGCAGTGCCTCACCGTTGACGGCGTTAAAACTCGCAACGGGAATAACTTATCCGCTTTGCCAAATGACAAGCGCTACAGGCGTCGCCTATGGCGTGGTGAATGATTGGTCGGTCGTGGTCGATCAACAAGGCCTCATTCGCTACAAGCAGCCCGGCGTGAATGTCACGGCAATTAACAATATTATTGATCAATTGCTCGCGTCCTCTGAGGTGGACGATAATCCAGAGAATCTCGATGGATTCGAGCTGCATCAGAATTTTCCCAATCCTTTCAATCCCAATACCAGCATCTCATTCGACTTGCTCAAACCCGAGCGGGTGTCGCTGAAAATTTATAACGCGCGAGGAGAACGGGTTATTGCGCTACTGGAGGAGCGGCAACTAGGGGCGGGCGCGCATGCGTTTGCATGGAATGCTCTGGATCAAAACGGCAAGCGGGTCGCTTCGGGCGTTTATTTCTACGAGCTGCGCGGCGCGCGTTTCATGGCGAGGAAGAAGATGTTGTTGCTGTTGTGATTGAGCGCGGTGTTTCAAAAAAATAAAACGCCCGCGAAAGTAAAAAACTTTCGCGGGCGTTTCTATTTCGTGAGAGAAAAGCTGCTCTCTAAAACAACGCCCGCACCTTGATCGTCACTTCCAACTTCTTCAACTCCTCAATCACCTGCCGATCGACCAAGCGGTTCACGTCCGTCACCAAATAGCCGAGGTCTTCTTCGGTCTTCAAAATTTGGCTTTCGATGTTAATGCCCAAGTTCGCGACGATTTTGCTGAACTCCGAAATCACGCCGGGCACGTTTTGGTGAATGTGCAGCACGCGATGGCGCTCGCCTAAAATGGGAAGCTGCACTTCCGGAAAATTTACGCTGCCGATCGAGGTGCCCGTGTTCATGTAGTTGATGAGCTTCTCGCTCGTTTTAGCGGCGATATCCTTTTGCGATTCGAGCGTGCTGCCGCCGATATGCGGTGTGAGAATCACATTCGGCACTCCGCGCAATTCATTCTCGAAGACTTCTTGATTGCTTTTAGGCTCTTGCGGGAAAACATCCACCGCGGCGCCCGCAATATGTCCCGCCAAAAGCGCCTCGCGCAAATCGCCCAGCGCTACGTTGCGGCCGCGGCTCAAATTCAAAAAATAACTGCCTTTCTTCATCAACGCAAATTGCGGCGCAGCCATCATGTTGATGGTGCTGCGATCTTCGGGAACGTGCAACGTCACAATATCTGCGCGGCCGAGCAACTCTTCCAATGTTGCCATGTGTGCCGCGTTGCCGATCGGCAATTTCTCCACGATATCATAATAAATCACATTCATGCCCAGGGCTTCGGCGAGAATGGAAACTTGCGAGCCGATGTGGCCATAGCCGATAAT
>JABWAN010000518.1 GCA_013361015.1 Candidatus Zhuqueibacterota bacterium
GAGGCGGTTATTTTAGGAGAACAACGAGGGGAGACGATTTCGATTCACGACCTCGCCAAATTGGGAGGAACGGTTTCATATGATGTGCTCACGCAGCTCCGCTTACGTCTGCCGCGAACGTACCTCTCCAGAGTTGTGGAGTAATGGTTTTCAACAATCCATCTCTCCACAACGCCATCACTCCAATTATGTAGAGGCGATGAGGTTCGCGATTTGCAGCATGGCTTCCGGCGGAATGAGATGCCCGCCTTCGAATTCAAACAATTCCACCGGCAATCCCGCTGCTGACAATTGCGCTTGCGCCTCGTGTGCCTTGTGCATCGGAACAATTTGATCGCGACGGCCGTGCACGAGCAGGACTCTTCGGGCCGGCAATCTACGCAAGCTTTCTGCAATATCCGGTGGCAAATCGCCCCCACACGCGATGAGGCCCGCGAGAGGAACGCGGCTGTGCGCCCACATGCGATAGGCCATGGACACACCTTGAGAGAATCCCAACACAAACACGTGGTTTGTATCAATACGATGCTCGCGTTGCACATGCGCGAAGAATTTTTCCATGTACGCAGCGAAGTCTTGAATGGACTGCTCACGCTCATAACGCGTGAGCCACGAAAAGCCGACGGAGCGCTCGACCAGGCTTTTATAAAACTGATGCGGCGCTTGCGGGGCCGCCACGACAATGCCGCGTTGCACGAGCGGCTCAAAGACTTTTATAAACTCTGCCGCCACCTGGCCGAAGCCATGCAACACGAACAACAGTGGCGCCGGCGTCTCGGTTGCCGGCGCCGAGAGGGCGTAATACACGGTATGATCTATTTGCATTTTGCCGGTGAGTATTGGCATAAATTCGAATTCTCCTTATGGCCGGAATTTCAATTGCAAAAGGCGCGTGCTGCAGTGTATCTTCACTCGCCTTGAAAAAAATGTATTCCAATCATGATGGTTCGGCCACGCACTGCAGGAAGTAGAGACGAGGTCAACTCGTGACTGAACCTCAACGCTTGAACCTCAAACGCGATGGGAGAGGCAGGATGACTTCATTGGAAGACAAAGTCGCAATCGTCACCGGTGCGAGCAGCGGCATCGGCGAGGCCACGGCCTGGGCGCTCGCGCAAGCCGGCGTGAAAGTCGCGCTCGCGGCACGGCGCAAAGATCGTTTGGGAAATCTCAACAAGAAGATTGGAGATCACGGCGGCCAAGCTTTTATCGCGCAAATGGATGTTACCAAACCGGAAGACTGGCAAGCGACCGTCAAGCAAACACTGAAAAAATGGAAAAGCCTCGACATTCTCATCAACAATGCGGGCGTGATGTTGCTCTCTTTCATGGATAAGCTGAAAGTGGAAGAATGGATGCAGATGATCGACATCAACGTGAAAGGTGTATTGCACGGCATCGCTGCGGTATTACCACTCATGCGCGAGCAAAAGCGCGGCGACATTATCAATATTTCCTCGGATGCCGCGATCAAAGTTTTCCCCGGCTCGGCGATTTACAGCGGCACGAAAGCCGCCGTGAATTGGATATCGGAGGGCTTGCGCTCCGAATTAGCGCGCGAGAAAATGCCAATTCGCGTCACGAGTATCATGCCCGGCGCCGTAACCACGGAGCTGGCTTCGCACATCACCGATCGCGATATCTTCACTTATTTCAGAACGCATCCGCCGATTGAATTCCTGCAACCAGACGATATTGCCGCGACCGTGCTGTATGCTCTGCAGCAGCCCGGTCATGTTGACGTCAATCAAATTTTGGTGCGCCCGAGCCAGCAGGCTGCTTGACGGAATTTGCGCGGTGCTTTCAAATTGCCCACTAAACAAAAAACCCCGTCCGCAGACGGGGTTTTGAGAGGAATCAAAGTGGAATCAAGCTTTGCTAACCTTGGAGGCTTGCAATCCCTTCGGGCCGCGCTCAACTTCGAATTGCACGCGCTGACCTTCACTGAGAGTGCGGAAGCCGTCGCCGACGATGGCCTTGAAATGCACAAACACATCGTCACCGCTTTCGCGCCGAATGAAACCATAACCTTTGGCTTCGTTGAACCACTTGACTGTGCCGGTTTCCATTATCTGGACCGTCCTTTCATTGTGTAAAGTTAAACAAGCCCGCGGAGCCAAAACTCACGCGAGTGGAGTTGAAGCGTACAACCAGCTTTTGCAGCTATTGCTCTCACACTTGCCCGA
Source organism: Candidatus Zhuqueibacterota bacterium (assembly GCA_013361015.1). Taxonomy (GTDB): domain Bacteria; phylum Zhuqueibacterota; class Zhuqueibacteria; order Zhuqueibacterales; family Zhuqueibacteraceae; genus JABWAN01. The sequence continues at coordinate 2,187 of JABWAN010000518.1, forward strand.
AACGACTCGCGCATTACTGAAGCTTGCGCGGGGTAGACCGGATGGAACGCTGGTTGAACACGACAACCCTCGCAGCCCGACCTTCGACCACGATGAGTATCAGAAGGCCACGATGCGGTGCAATCCAGATTCAACCCTTCCCCCGAAGGAGAAGGCAATTAATGGAGCGCAAAAACGGTGTACAAAAACGCGGCGACAACATAATGCGTTTTTCTCCAAAAAGCAAGCTTTGATTTGAGGCAACGGGAAATGAAACCAGCACAGCGCTTCTGCGCGAAACGACTGCCCGGCATTTTTCACCGCGAACCGAGCGAATACAATCATGTTTGTCTATGACAAGGCGATCCGCCTGCTGCATTCCAAGATCACGTTTGATGCACAACGCCGCAGCGAAATCTGCTGCATCTCGCATGCGCATAGCGATCACATTCGCTTGCACGATTTGGTTTATGCGACTGCACCCACGCTGGCATTTATGTAGGCGCGCTTGGGAAAAAAGTTGCGTGCACAGATTGTGATTTTCAATCAACCCATTGCGCTTGACGGGTATCGTATTTCATTTCATCCCGCGGGCCATATCTTTGGCTCGGCGCAGATTCTGGCGGAGCGCGAGGACCAGCGCCTGCTCTACACCGGCGATTTCAAATTGGAAGAAAGCACGACGGTGGAAGCGTTTCAGTGGCAGCCTTGTGATCTTTTGATCATGGAATGCACGTTCGGGCGGCCGCACTACAAGTTTCCGCCGCGTGCGGAGTTAGTGGAAAGATTATGTCAGTGGGCTGCAAAAACATTGCGTGCGCATAACGTTCCGGTCATTCATGCCTATGCCTTGGGCAAGGCGCAAGAGGCCATGAAAATTCTTGCAGACCGCGGCTTTGCGCTCATTGCGCATCGCGCGGTCATGCCCCTCGTGAAGATTTATGAAAAATTCGGGCATCACTTTGGTGAGGTAGAGCTATTGCAGAGTACGACGCCGGTGGCCGGCAAGGTCATCATTGCGCCGCACAATGCCCGCGAAGATCGCTTGCTAAAAGGAATTACGAATCGCAAGACGCTGCTGCTCTCCGGCTGGGCCGTGGATCCGGGCTTCAAATACCGCTGCCGCGTAGATGAGGCATTGCCGTTTTCTGATCACGCGGATTTTCCGGCATTGCTGGAATTTGTGCGGCGCGTCAATCCCAAAAAAATATTTACGACGCATGGGCCGAAGGAATTTGCCTGGTCCTTGCGGAGTATGGGCTATGAGGCGCAGCCTTTGGAAGGCACGAAGCAAGGCGAGTTGTTCTGAGGAGGACCTGCAGCCTCGCCGCTTCCGCATCAATAGCCGGGGTCGAGAATGCTCTCGAGCCGCGCGCGCAATGCCGCCAGCTCTCGAGATTTGAACGAGCTTTTGGTTTTCTCCAGTGTGAAGATCGCTTCGCGAATGACTTCCGTTAATGCGGCGTGCCGGGGACAATTGAGCAGTTGGCAGGCTTGCTGCTTGGGCTTGTTCTGCGCCAACGCCTGCGTGAGGTCCTTGAGATCGGTAATGCTCGCCATGATATTTCTCATCGTGTAGTGCAGGAAAATATCGACGTCGGCGGGCACCGGCCCGAAAGGCGACAGTTTCTTCATGCTTTCAATTCTGCTGCTTTCGACGTAAATGGCATGCAAGCGTTCCCGCGCCTGCGCAAACATGCGATAGGTCTCGTAACGGATGACCGACTGTCGCACCAATCTGAGAAATTCTTCAATGGGCACGGGCTTCACCAAATAGCCCGCGAGCGACAACCCGACCGCCTTGGTTGCCGTGTTCAATGAGGGATAACCGGTAACCAAAATTACCGGTAAACCCTCCACGATGCCCGGCAGTTGCTCGATAAAATTCAGCTCCTCGTTGCCCGGCATTTTGATATCCGCAATCAGCAAATCATAGCGGTTTTTGCGCAGCAGGGCCTTGGCCGTGGCTGCGTCTGTGGCGCAATCACATTCATAGCCTTCGTCGCGCAACAAATCTGCTTGCGCTTCCAGAAACGTTTGCTCGTCGTCTGCGATTAGAATTCGATTTTGCTCGCTCATTGTTCCTATCCTAAGTTGAAGGGCGTGTGAACCTGCCTCGCGAAGCGGAAAATCCGCGTTCTTCTTCTTGTCCGGCGGTCGATGCGTTTATCGGTAAAGAAATCTTAAAGACGGCGCCCTGGCCGCAGCGGCTCGTCAATTCCAACGTACCATTCATGGACTCGACCAGGCTCTTGCAAATCGTAAGGCCAAACCCGAGTCCGCTTTTGTCCGAAGCTCCTTTTGTCGTAAAAAACGGCTCGAAGATACGCGTGCGTATGGCCTCCGGAATGCCTGGCCCCTGATCGGAAACGGTAACTTGCAAGCAGTTTTCCGACACGGTTGCGGCGATGCGCACCACGCCATCAGGCGGTGAAGCCTCTATAGCATTCAAAATCAGGTTGTACATAATCTGCCGCAGCGTGTTTTCGGGTAACCTCACCCTAGTTGTGGCATTTTGCACGTCGAGCACGATTTGTACTTTGTCGTTGCGCGCATCCGTTTTCAGTAACGCCACGACATCTTGCAGCGCTTCACTCGCCCGAAACTCATTTAAATCCGAATGCCCCGGCTTGTACAAGTCGAGCATGTGCCGGACGATCTTGGCGATTCTTTGAATCTCTTTTTCGATTTTGCCGATGTAATGATAGTACCGATGCTCTTTCGGCA
>JABWAN010000519.1 GCA_013361015.1 Candidatus Zhuqueibacterota bacterium
AACCTCCGCTTGGCTCCGTGCCCGATTGGGCCAAAGACGTGGTGTGGTATCAAATTTTTCCCGAACGTTTTCGCAACGGCGATCCCAACAACGATCCGCAATTCCGCGACACGTTCGGCTCCTGGCCGCACGATACGGTTTCCGCTTGGCAGGCCAGTCCGTGGACCGCGGATTGGTATCGCTTGCAGCCGTGGGAACAAGCGAACGGCAAGAGCTTCAACTACAACGCGGCTCGGCGGCGCTTTGGCGGCGACGTGCAGGGTATCATCGACAAATTGGATTATCTGCAGCAACTCGGCGTGAATGCGATTTATCTCAATCCCATGTTCGAATCGCCTACGCTGCACAAGTACGACACGGAACTTTATCATCACATCGATAACAACTTCGGCCCGAACCCGCAGCGCGATCGCGAAATTTGGGCTACGGAAAATTTCAGCGATCCGAGCACGTGGAAGTGGACCACCGCGGATAGCCTGTTTCTAAAATTGATTCGCGAAGTGCATGGCCGCAACATGCGCATCATCATCGACGGTGTGTTCAATCACGTGGGCGTCACCAATCCCATGTTCCAACACGCGCGCAAGCACGGCCTGAGTTCGCCGTATGCGGAGTGGTTCGTCATTAAAAAATGGGATGACCCGGCCACGCCGCAAGATGAGTTTGAATATGCCGGCTGGTACGGCGTGAAAGATTTGCCCGAAGTGAAAGAAGTGGGCGATGATTTGGCTGCCGGGCCGAAGCAACTTTTTCATGCGATTGTCAAACGTTGGATGGATCCGAACAACGACGGCGATCCTTCCGACGGCATCGATGGCTGGCGTTTGGATGTTTCGGAAATGGTGCCGCGCGGCTTTTGGCGGCAGTTTCGGCAATGGGTGCGCGCGATCAATCCGAATGCTTATATCTCCGGCGAATATTGGTGGGAAGATTTTCGCAACAACAAAATGTTCAATGCCGCGCCGGTGTTGCAAGGCGATATTTTCGATGCGGTGATGAATTATCGTTTCGCCGACGGCGTGCTCAAGTTTTTTGTGGATACCCAAAACGCCTACACGCCCGGCCAGTTTGCAGCGCACCTGCAACAGATTTATGACGACTATCCGCGCGACCACAATTTCGTGCTCATGAATCTCATGGACAGCCACGATACCGAACGTCTCGCGTCAATGGTGATCAATCCCAATCGTGTGATCGACCACGCGAGCTCCGCAGAGCGCGATGCGAATTTCGACGTGCGCAAACCGAATGCGGAAGAGCTGAAGACCGCGCGGCTCATCGCTGCGTTTCAAGCCTTCTATCTCGGCGCGCCCATGATATACTACGGCGCGGAGGCCGGCATGTGGGGCGCGGACGATCCCGACGAGCGCAAGCCCATGGTGTGGCCCGATCTGGTTTATGAAACCGAGCGCTCGCATCCCAAGGGCCGCCCGCGTCCGGCGGATTCGGTTTATTTCGATCAAGAGCTTTATCAATATTATCAAACGCTGCTCAAACTGCGCCATGAGCAACGCGCGTTGCGGCGCGGCGATATTCGCTTCGTTGCGTTGAGCGAGACGCCGAATGTGCTGGCTTTCGAACGCCGCGAGGGCGCGGTGCGGCTCTTGTGCCTCTTCAATCGTTCCCCACAAACCGAGCGCGTCACTCTGCCGGAAGACTATTCGAACATTGAACCGCTTTTCGGTGAAGCCGCGCGCCGCGCGCCGCGTGCTTATGAGCTGCATGGCAAATCCGCGATGCTGTTGCGTCTCGTGCGTTGAGTGCAATCAACTTCCAGCACCAATTCAACGACAACCAAATGAACCACCCGCGGAGTGTCATTCTGTAAGAAACTTTCCTCGTGCTCGGGACAATGCTTAAAACCAGCTTTGCTCCAAGTACTAGGAAAGATTCCGCCGGAATGACATTACAGAGAGAAGACGTCAACACCGTACTCTACATTACGCTTTGCTCACCTTCTGGAGGTTCTTTATGATCCGTCGTTCCCTTTTGATAGTTCTCTTGGTATTGCCAAGGCTCGCCTTCGCGCAAGAGCGCTCCGCGCCGGTGCACACATACTCCATCGTCGCGCGCGATCCTGCAACCGGACATATGGGCGTGGCCGTGCAATCGCATTGGTTCTCGGTCGGCTCGCTCGTCACCTGGGCCGAAGCCGGAGTCGGCGCGATCGCGACGCAATCGTTCATCGATCCCGGTTATGGCCCGCTCGGTTTGGATTTGCTGCGCGCGGGCAAAACCGCGCAGCAAACGCTTGCAGGTTTGATTGCAGCAGATCCCGGCGAGGCCGTGCGCCAAGTTGCAATCATCGACGCGAAAGGCAACGTGGCTGCGCACACAGGCAAGAAGTGCATTCCCGCTGCGGGCCACATCGTCGGCGAAAATTTTTCCGTGCAAGCCAATCTCATGTTGCATGACAAAGTCTGGCCTGCGATGGATGAAGCTTATCGCAATACCAAAGGCGATCTCGTTGATAAAATGCTCGCAGCGCTCGATGCGGCGCAAGCCGTGGGCGGCGACATTCGCGGCAAGCAATCCGCAGCCATTCTCGTGGTGAGCGGCACGAACACGGGCCGGCCGTGGGTCGATCGCGTGATGGAACTGCGCGTCGAAGACCATCCCGAGCCGCTCAAAGAACTGCGGCGGCTCGTGCACGTGCATCGCGCGTATCAACACATGAACGCCGGCGATCTCGCAGTGGAGCACAACGATATGGACCAAGCGCTGGCCGAATACGGCGCCGCGCAAAAGATGATGCCCGACAATCTCGAAATGATTTATTGGACCGCCACCTCGCTCGTCAATGCCGGCCGCATTGATGAATCGCTCCCGTTGTTCAAGAAAGTATTCGCGGGTGACGCGAACTGGGTGGAGCTTACGCCGCGTTTGCCAGGCGTTGGCTTGTTGAATGTGGATGAGACGGGTTTAAAGAAGATTTTGAGCGTCGCCCCGGTTGGGAAAAAGAAATAACCACCGTCCGGACGCTCACAGCGTCCGCACGGTGGTATTGGCGGTTTGTTGGAAGAATTCCGCTTGAAAACGCGCCGGCCTACAGCTAATAGGTGATAAAATTCTGTTGCGCGTTCCATTCCGCAGTGGGAATGACTTCGCGCATGCGTTCATATTCCGCTCACAGGCTTGATTTAAGCCACACGTGTGATGCAACGATTGCTGCGCAACAGGCTTGGTTTTTGATTCAAGCTGGGAATGATATCGACAAAGGATCGTCACCGTTGCAACGATCCTTCGCGAGTTAGAAAAGATGTTTCCATAAGCCCGCGTCATCGCGCCACTACCTTCATCACATGCCCGTCCGGGTCGCGCACCAAAAAGCCTTTCTGAAAACCCAACTGCGCATCCGGCAAAGTCGCGGCGCCGGTTGAAACGAAGTTTGTATTGCAGGAGCGCAAGCGCTCGCTCGCCGTCTGCAGGTCGGAAACAATCAACGTCGTTTGCCAATGCCAGACATCATTCGCGCGCGAGTCGCGCGGATACTCACGGCCATCGCGGGGCGTGAGATATTCGAGAAACTCGAGGCCCGGCCCTTGCGGCGCGCGCAAACCGCTAATGTGCAGCTTCGCGCCAAAGACGTTGTTGAGATGCTCTTGCTCCGTGCCGTAATTCAAGCTCTCGCCCGCTAATCTCAAACCGAGCACATCGCGATAGAATTTCAAACTCTCGTCCGTGTTCGAGACAACGATGGCCGTGTGATCAATGCCTAAGAAGAGCTTGCGTGCTCCCTGCCCCTTGTCCCCTGCGCCTTGCCATCTGCTATCTCCCTTGCCTGCGGGAAAGTAAATGACCTCCAAATTGTGCGCATCGGGATCGCGAAAATAAAACGCACGAATGCCCGCTGCACCTTTGTTCCAATCTGGAATGCGCTGCGGGCCGGTGGAAGCGTGCTGCACCTTGTGTTGGCGCAAAACTTCATAGGCCTTGTCCATGTCGCTCACCACAATGGCAATGTGCTGAAACCATTCATCATTGCTGCGCGAATCAACCGGAATCGGACGGCCTTCGGGCGCGAGATAATCCGTCAATTCGATGGACTCCTCACCGAGGCGCAAACGCACGACGCGCATGCGCACGCCGAACACGCCCTGCAGATGTTCATACTCCTCGCCGAAGACTTCGACATCCGAAACCTTTTCGAACGTTAAAACTTTCGTGTAAAAATCCAAGGCGCGATCCATGTCCGAAACCGTCATGCCGATGGCTTCGACGGCTGACACGAGTGCATGGCCGTTCTGCTGCGCCGCTGCGATGCGAACACTGAAGACAACAAACAGCAGCCAGCATGATATGAGGAACGATTTGCTTTTGTTGATGCTTTTCATTGATGTACTCCTTCTGGTCTTTCAAAATTCGTGTAATCGAAGATCATCGTGCACGCCCATTTACACGCCACCCTCCACGATCTACTATTCTCCATCTGCGATCATCGCCTTTCTCATCCCAACCTCTGCGCAAGATGTTCGCCAACGCGCAGCGCATTGGCCATGATCGTCAACGCGGGATTCACGGCGCCGCTGGAAGGGAAGAAACTCGCATCCACAACGTAGAGATTATCCACTTCGTGCGCTTTGCAGTTTCTATCGAGCGCGGAAGTTTGAGGATCATTGCCGAAACGAATCGTGCCGTTTTGGTGCGCCACGCCTGCAAGCGGGATGCGTTGCCCGACGAAGAGTTGCAAGGGCAGGAAATGCTCCATGCAATCGATATCACGCAAGAGACTTTTCAGCTTCGCTTGCAAACGTTTATGGCCTTCTTCGTTATTGAGATTATAAGAGAGCATGATGTTGCCTTTCCTGTCCAACGTGACGCGATTGTTGGGATCGGGCAAATCTTCTGAAGTGAGCCAAAAATCTAACGAGTGCTTGGCCATCACTTCGAG
>JABWAN010000520.1 GCA_013361015.1 Candidatus Zhuqueibacterota bacterium
ATACAATCCCGATCGCGATCTCACTCGGCTCAAACCCGGTGACGAGCTTGCAATTCCGGTCGTGGTTCCAACCAACCCCGCGGCAACGCCTCTCATTCAGTAATAGAGTTAGTTAAAAAATTGCAGAGCCGGATTTTGGCAGAAGCTGAAATCCGGCTTTTGTTTTCATCCGCCCACGCCATCGGCAGTGAGATAGGCTTCCAACCCTTTCAGTTCCCGCGCAAGATATTCGTTTTGATGCCGCAAGAGATTGCGAATCGAAAGCATCCCCAAAATTTTACCCTCTTGATCCGTAATCGGAAGATGGCGAATGTGTCGTTGCAGCATGAGGCGTAAAGCTTCGGGCGCCGTAGTATTGGTCGTGACGGACTCGACGCCCTTTGTCATGACTTCCGAGATGAGAGTAGCCTCCGGACTGCGTTTGGGCGCCACGATTTTGATCATCACGTCACGCTCGGTAAAAATACCGGCCAGACGCTCTTTGTCAACGACCGCCACTGCGCCGACGCGATTTTGCATCATGGCATGCACGGCGTCCAGTACGGTGGTTGCCGGCGATACGGTAGTGGGAGGAACATCAGCGATTTTTATGAGCTGCATCAATGACCTCCGAAGGGTTGAGAGTAAGTCACTGGCGAAGGATTTGGGAGACGACGCATACTAACGACTTCATTTTAATTTAGCAAACAGAAAGCTGAATAACCTCCCTTGCGCACAATTTCGCGGTTTGCTATATTGCTTCCCGCTATTTAATGAAACTCCTGAGTTAAATCATCTCAACTGCGCGCTATGCTCATTCCTCTCATTCTGCTTTGTTCGTGGGCTTGCACTGATAGCCCCGGCGTCAAAACCGGTTTGGATGTCGTGGTGGCCGAAGGCTTCAAAATTTTTCAGGGCAAGAAGATCGGCCTCATCACCAACCATACGGCCGTAGATCGTCGCGGCCGGCACATAGCCGATTTATTTGACGAAGCTGAAGGCGTACAGCTCAAAGCGTTGTTCGGTCCGGAGCACGGCATACGCGGCGCAGCCGAGGGCGGCGAAAGTATTGCGGCGCAAGTCGATCCCAAAACGAGCGTGCCGATTTATAGCCTCTATGGCAATACTTACAAACCAACCCAGGAAATGCTCGGCGGATTGGACGCGCTCGTGTTCGACATGCAAGACGTCGGCACGCGCTTCTACACCTACATTAGCACGATGGCGATAGCAATGGAAGCTGCGGCTGAGCACGATCTGGAGTTCTATGTTTTGGACCGGCCCAATCCCATTGGTGGCCGCGTCGAAGGCCCGATGCTCGAGCGTGCGCATCGTTCCTTCGTGGGCATTCATCCCCTCGCATTGCGCCACGGCATGACCCTCGGCGAATTGGCGCGCATGTTTGTGGGGGAAGGCTGGGTTTGGCATTCCAGTTTGGATACGGCCATGACGCCCAAGCAGAAAAAAGTCTGGAACAAATTGCACGTCGTTACGCTACAAAACTGGTCGCACAAGCAATTCTTTCACAAAACTGGGCTTCCCTGGATTTCGCCATCTCCCAATATGACCAACGTAAACACGGCGCTACTTTATCCCGGCATGGGTTTGTTGGAGGCCACCAATTTTTCCGAAGGCCGCGGCACCAACCAACCTTTCGAAGTGATCGGTGCGCCGTGGCTGGAGAGCGCCAAGCTCATTGCGCTCTTGCGCGACAGAGTCGAAGGCCTAAGCATGCAGGCCACCACCTTCGTTCCGCAGGACTTGCCGGGCAAAGCCATGAACCCAAAATTCGAAGGTCTGCTTTGCCAGGGCGTGCAATTACAGATTACTTCCGCCGAGAAATTTGAATCCGTGAAATTCGGCGCGACTTTGTTGTGGGCATTGCATGAGCTGCACCCGGATAAATTCACGATTTCCGAAGCGCGCATGGCGCGCATGTTTGGCAACTCTGCGCTGCCTGCAATGCTGACCACGGGCTTGGACGCCCTCTGGCAACATTTGGAAAGTGAAGGAAAGCAATTTCAGCAGCTTCGCCAAAAGTATCTGCTCTATGAAGAATAGTGAAACCCCGAAGCTCAAATAGCAAATTCCAGTTTGAAGTTTGTGATTTGATACTTGGAACTTGTCATTGACCGACTTTATTCGCGCGGGCGAAATCCGGCCGCGCCCTCTGCGATGGATGCTCCTCTTTTTGGCTGAATTTGAGAAGGATTCATGTCTTCCACTTTAGCGCGTAGCACACCCTTTGGTCAACTTTGGCAATTGCTCTCGCCTAATCCGAGCGATTACGGCAAGAGCTTCGAGACCGAAATTCGCCGCCTCGGCGTGCTCGGCTTGCAGTTCGCCGCGATCGTCGCGATTGTGATTCCGGGTGCAAATCTTTTCTTTTCCCTATCGGTGTGGTATTTCAAAGGAGATTCGACTTTCACACGCCTGCTTCTAGACAATGTTGAAAACTTTGCCGTGATACTTATCGGCATCAGCGCGCTTTCACTCTCCCGTACCTCATTGGGGCAAAATCAACCCAATGCCGTTGTGATCGGGTGTACGATCATTGCCGAAACGCTGGCCACGATTTTCACTTTGCTGCAAGCCAACCCGGCGACCTATCCTCCTTTCGTCATCTCCTTGTTGATCATCTCCGCGGTCGTGCCGGTGCGGCCCATTGTCGTGGCATTGGTGGGCAGCGTGATGATGGGCGTCAATTATTTCATGCACGGCCTTTTGCTGGAATCGACACGCACGCTCACGCTTTTTTCCACATCCTTCCCGCTGGAGTTCTGTATTGCAATCATTTTGGTGTGTACAGGTTTGGCCACGATCATCTATCATTTGCGCGTCAAAAACTATCACAATTTCGACGCCCTGCAAAAATCGCAGGAGCGTTTGCAGAAAGAATTGGCGGTGGCCGGCGTGATTCAGATGCACTCGCTGCCGCGCGAAAATCCCATCGTGCCGGGGCTTTCCGTGGCCGGAACGTGCATCAGCGCGACGGAAGTTGGCGGCGATTATTATGACTATTTGAAATTTTCCAACGGCAAGTTTGGCCTATTGGTGGGAGACGTTTCCGGCAAAGGTACTTCCGCGGCGCTGTACATGAGCAAGCTTCAAGGCATCGTGCGCGCCCTACAGCACTTGCACCACACCCCGGCGCGTTTGCTTATCGCCGTGAATGATTTGATCCATGGCTCCATCGAGAAGACTTCTTTCATCACCCTTACCTATGCTGTTTTCGACCTCGACAAAAAGCGCGTGACACTAAGCCGGGCCGGTCACAATGCCACGCTCTACATTCAAGCCGAAGATCATCATTTCCTGATTCCGCACGGCTTGGGGCTGGGCTTGACTTCACGCGAACGGTTTGAAGGCGGCCTCGAGGAAGTGAATCTGAAGTTGAATTCCGGGGAGATTTTGGTGTTTTATACGGACGGCTTGATCGAGGCGCGCAATATCAACGACGAAGAATTCGGCGAAGATCGCTTGGTGGAATTGATCGCCGCGCATCGCGGTCTCGACGCCAAAGCGCTCAATCAAAGAATCATCGAGGAAGTGAAGAAATTTGTGGGCTATGCCCGGCAGTACGACGATATGACCGTGCTCGTTGCGAAGGTAGAGTGAAAACTGGTTGCTGGTTGCTTGATAAAGCCAGTATTCAGCAACCAGCATCAAGTCTCTAAAATCTTATACCTCTCCAATTTATTCAGCAATCCCCTCCGGCTCAATCCTAACTTTTCTGCAGCTTGCGATTTGTTGCCGTGCGTTTCTTCCAACGCTTTTTTAATCATGCGAATCTCCAACGCCTCCACAGCCTTGGGAAGATTGTGCATGCGTTCCAAATCCTGCACGGCAGAAACTTCACCGAGCCGAATCTCGGCGGGCAAATCTTGGGCGGTAAGTGTGGTGCCATTCAGCGGCGCGAGCACTACGGCTTGCTCGATAACGTTCTCAAACTCACGAATATTGCCGGGCCAGTGATAGCGTTGCAGCACTTGCACGGCCGCAGCCTCGCATGCGCGCAAGCCGCGCTGGTATTGCTTGGAAAACTTTTCCAGAAAGTGCTGTGCGAGCAAAGGCACGTCGCCTACGCGCTCACGCAACGGCGGCAAGCGCAGCGTAATGACTTTCAAGCGAAAATATAAATCCTCGCGAAAGGCTTTCGTCTGCACCAGTTCCGCCAACCCGCGGCTGCTCGCTGCGATGATGCGCACATCGATTTTCTCCGTGGTGTTGCTGCCCAAGGGCCGAACTTCGCCTTCCTGCAATATACGCAGCAGCTTGGCTTGCAGAGGCAGCGGGAGATTGTTGATCTCATCGAGGAAGAGCGTTCCGCCGTGCGCTTCTTGAAACAGACCTTTGCGGTTTTGCATCGCACCGGTGAATGCGCCCTTCACAAAACCGAAAAGCTCACTCTCCAACAAATTCTCCGGAATCGCGCCGCAATCGATCGCTAGAAATTTCTTCTCTTTGCGCGGGCCATTGTAATGAATTGCGCGCGCGATCAATTCTTTGCCCGTGCCGCTTTCGCCCTCGAGCAACACCCGCACGTCATTGGGAAGCACACGCTGCAGGAGAAGAAAGACGTTTTGCATGGCCTCGCTTTTGGCAATGATGCCGGGGAAGCCGTGCTGTGCGATAAAAGATTGCTGAAAATAGCTGTTCTGCTCCGCCAGTTCCTGCACACGCTGCAGCTTTTCGAACGCCGGCGCAATTTGAGTTGCGACTCGCTGCAAGAACTCCAAATGCGCTTCACCCTCAGCAAGCTTGGGAGATTTGAAGACGATGAGAGTTCCCACCAATTGCGCTGCGGCGATAATGGGCACGCCCGCGGCGCCGTAGTGCAATTCACCCAGCAATGCCAATCCCGCAAAACGCGCATCACTGAAAAGATGTTCTGAGAAGAGCGGAGCCT
>JABWAN010000521.1 GCA_013361015.1 Candidatus Zhuqueibacterota bacterium
GTAGTTTGTTGCAGCCTTCGACGCGCGTGCTAGTAGATGCCACGCTCGGCGACGGCGGCCACAGCTTGGCAATGCTCGAAAGGGGAGAGCCGCAACTGAGAATTGTCGGACTCGATGTCGATCCCGAGTCTTTGAAAATAGCACAACAGCGTTTAGCGTCATATCAATCGCAATGTTCTTTGATCAAAGGTAACTTCCGGCACATTGCCAGCCTCTTGGCTTCTGTGGGAGTAGCAACCGTTGATGGCATCCTCGCCGATTTGGGCATTTCTTCCCGCCAAATCGACGTGCCGGAACGTGGCTTGAGTTATCTTGAAGAGGGCCCGCTGGATCTACGCCTAGATCCTTCCCTCCCTCACTCCGCGGCGGAGTTAATCGCGACTCTGGAACAAGACGAACTGGTGCGTCTTCTGCGGGACTATGGTGAAGAGCAGCGGGCCAAACCCATCGCACGCGCGATCGTAAAGGAACGATGTGTACGAGCGATCGGGTCGTCTACTGCGCTTCGCAAAATTATCGAAGGCGTCGTGCGCGGCCCTCTTCAGATTAAATCCGTAGCCCGGGTTTTTCAAGCCCTGCGCATTGCCGTGAATGACGAGCTGGGCGCGTTGCGCGAGTTCTTGCAAAAGGCTTTCTCCGTGCTCGCGCCGCACGGCCGGCTGTGCGTGATCAGCTATCACTCGCTCGAAGATCGTATCGTCAAAGAGTTCTTTCGCGGCGTTGCCAGAGCCTGCACGTGCCCGCCGGAATTTCCGGTATGTGTGTGTGGAAAGAAAAGTGAAGCGATCGTGCTCACTTCGAAACCGATCACGCCTAGCGCTGATGAAATCAAACGCAACCCGCGCGCACGCAGCGCGAAGTTGCGAGTGCTACAGAAGCGAGCTTAATACAGACTCTGCACGCCAAGGCGCAGAGACGCCAAGCACCCGCAAAGAAAGCCTTTTGTTTGAAAATAAAAATCTGCTTTTGCTTTTATCAAATTTACTTACTGGAACGATGAAGCCCACTCGCGCCGCAACAATGGCCACGCCGCGTTTTCAATCAAAAACCATTGCGGCGAAACCTAAAATCACGCGCACGAAACCTCGCGTTGGTACGGCGAAAAAGGCTTCTCGCGAAACCAGAACACTCTTTCTGTTTTTAGCACCGTTCGCGCTTCTGCTGTTTTTAGGTTTATTACTCATCGGGCTGCGAGTTGGAGTTGAGCAACTGGCGAATGAAGTCGCAACGCTGGAGGCTCAAAAAATCCAATTGGAGGAACAAAACAATCGTCTGCTGGCGCAGGCTGAACAACTTGCCGGTTATGCCCGCATCTCGCGCATTGCGCACGAGCGGCTGGGCATGATCAGTCTCGCGCCGCGTTTGATTGTCGTTGCGCCGGAATGATGAATCGAAGCCTCACCACCACACGCGCCGCCGTGCTGCAAAAGTCGCCCACACGCAAAACTCCTCGCTCGTATCGTGTGGCGATGGTGGAAGGTTTTTTTTTGCTCTTCGGAATGTGTCTCGTCGGCCGATTGATTTACATTCAGGTGGTGCAGCACGGCAAATATCAGAGCCTCGCCAGAATGCAGCACCACTCCGCAGTGCCGATCACCGCGCAACGCGGCGTGATCTATGATCGCAATCTTAACTTACTCGCGTTGAATGAAGCCTGCATCTCAATCGGCGTGGATTTACGACAAGTCAAAGACCGCCGCAAGCTCGCGGATAAAGTCGGCAAAACCATCGGCGAGCCGAGCGCGAAGCTTTATGAGCGCATGAAAACCGACCGCTCGTTTGTGTGGCTCAAGCGCCGCGTCGACGCCGATCTCGAAATCAAAATCAAGGCGCTTAAGCTCGAAGGCATTCGCATTGAAAAGGATGCGCGCCGCCGCTATCCTCACAGAGAAATCGCTGCACATGTTTTAGGTTTCACCGACATCGACAATCATGGCATTGCCGGCATCGAGCAGATGTGTGACTCATTGTTGGCGGGAAAAGATGGCCGCCGTTTCATGCAACGCGACGCCATCGGCAATCGGTTGGCGAATCTCGGCTCGCCCGATGTGCCCGCAGTCAACGGCAAAAGTGTCGTGCTCACGATTGACAATATCATTCAAACCATCGCCACCGAAGAAATGCGCCTCGCGATGGATCAATTCGACGCGAGCAGCGGTATGGTGCTCGTTACGCGACCCATGACCGGCGAGATTCTCGCAATGGTGTGCGAGCCGAGTTATGATCCCAATCAACCGGCGAATTATTCCAATGCCACCCGCCGCAATCGCCTTGTCACCGATCTTTTCGAGCCGGGATCGACTTTCAAGCTCGTCACATACGCGGCCGTGCTGCAAGAGAAAATCAAACATCCCTCGGACGTCATCTTCTGCGAGAATGGCGCATACAAGTACATGGGCCAAACCATTACCGATCACGGCGAACGTTATGGAAACTTGGCCGTGCGCGAAGTGCTCTCGCATTCGAGCAATATTGGCACGTTTAAACTTGCCAAAGCCGCGGGTTCGGAAAAGATTTATCGCTATGCGCGCGACTTCGGTTTCGGGATGGCTACAGGCTTCGGCGAAGGTGAAGTCAATGGCGTGCTGAAGTCTCCTGCGGAATGGTCGGGCTTCACCATCGCCGCGATGGCTATGGGCTACGAAGTGTCGATCACTGCGCTGCAATTAGCCATGGCTTACGGCGCGGTTGCGAACGGAGGCTTATTGCTGCAGCCGAAGCTCGTCGCTGCAGTCGGCGATGCTCCCGATGACATGGAGCGGTTCGATGAGCCGCAGATCGTGCGCCGCGTGCTCTCTTCGGAAACTGCACGCACGCTTTCAACCATGTTGGAGGGCGTGGTCAATGAGGGCACAGCGACGAACGCCAAGATCGAGGGGCTGCGCATCGCGGGCAAAACCGGCACTGCGCGCAAACCTCTCGTGGGTGCGCGCGGTTATTCGCGCAGTGATTACATCGCTTCGTTCGTCGGCTTCTTTCCCGCGGAGAAGCCGAGCCATCTCGTGTTTGTGATGTTGGAAAATCCGCGCACGACGTATTGGGGCGGCATGGTGGCCGCGCCGACGTTCAAAAATATCGCGCAGCGCATTCTCATCGCGCAGACGCAGCCGAAACATTCGCCGCAATTCACTGAAACCTTCACGCCGAACTCTCGCGAGACGATTATGGAAACGCGCAACATCGTAGTGCCCGATCTCACCAATCGCCAACGTGGCGTCGCTGAAAAAATGCTCGACGAGCTTGGTCTCGAAGCCGAATGGGACGGCGACGGCGATTTCATTCTCGGCCAAATGCCGCCCGCCGGCTCCGCGGTTTTTCCAAACGCGAAGGTGACGTTGCAACTCTTCGAAGTTGCGCCGCGAGCGAAGCAGCAAATGCGCATGCCGCAGCTCGTCGGCCTTTCGCTACGCCAAGCCTTGCAGCAACTCTCTTTGCTCGGCATCGATGCGCACGTCGTCGGCAATGGCCGCGTCACGCAACAACACCCCGCTGCGGGCACGGCGATCTCTTCGAACACGCGCTGCGAATTGCGGTGTCAGATGAAGATGCCCGTGGCGAGGGAAGTGGTGGCGCAGTAGAAATTTGTAGCTCCGAAGGAGCGCAATGTAAAAGCGAAGGGCAACGCCCTGGAAACGAGCAACACATAAAATGCGCTAGCCCCAATGGGGCGCAATGGATTTTCGCGATGAAATGTTTTCCCAATAACCGCAATGCCGCCCTTTCAGGGCTATGTGAATTTGCATTGACCATTCCCAGGGCGTTGCCCTGGGCTATCGCATATCGCGCCTTTGGCGCTTGTTGTCGCAACAGTTTTTGAATGACATGAACAAGTAATTCTATGGCCCTCATCCTCACACTCGGCGAAATCCTTCGCACGCTTGGCGAAGGCGCACGTTATGCCGGCGACCAAGCTGTGCTCACGCGGCGCGCGACGGCGGTCTCCATCGACTCGCGGGCGTGCGGCGCGGAGGCGTTGTTCGTTGCATTGCGTGGTGATCGTTTTGATGGCCATAATTTTATCGCTGATGTTTTTGCGAAGCAAGCGCTCGAGGAATCCCATGCACGCGAAAGCACTGTCGCTTTTCGTCCTCCCGTGCCTGCTGCTCGCAGTCGGTTGCGGCGGCGACGGGAAGACGGAGCAGGTCGTGACGACCGTTTCCGGAAGGGTCGTTGCCGGGCCCGTGAAGGGCGCGGAAGTCACCATCCTGCCCTTGCTCAACACGGGCGCGCTCGGCACCGCCCTCGGTGCGGGCACGACCGACGACCAGGGCTACTACTCCTTGTCCGTATCGGACCATGTCGGCCCGGCGGTGATCCTCGTCCGGGGGGGCGAGTACGTCGACGAGGCCACCGGCAACACGATCGTCGCGGACGACCTCGAGCTCGCCTCGCTCGTGATGCTCGCGGAGGGCGACCACACGGCCCAGGTCACGGTGGCCACGACGATCGCGGCACGCCGGGCGATGCTCCTCGCGACCGGTCCAACGATCGGCGCGACCGACGCCATGGAGAACGGGGTCGCGATGGTCGAGGAGTACTACGGGATCGAGGGCATCCTGACCGTGCCCCCGGCGGACCTCACCGCGGGGGCGGTGACTCCCGGCCCGGCGGCGGAGTACGGCGCGCTCAACGCCGGATTCTCGCAGCTCGCGGCGGAGCGCGGCATCCACCTCTGGTCGCTCGTCTCGGAGCTGTCGAAGGACGCGTCGGACGGGACGTTCGACGGCCACTTGTACGCCGGGCCGCTGTACGTGGAGGGGCCCACCGGCGACGGGGACCTGCTCACCGACACGGGCGGCGCGGAGCTGCAGGACGCGATCGGCGTCTTCATGGGCCAGCCGCGCAACGCGAGCGGGCTCGGCGTCGCCGACCTCGCGATCGACGAGG
>JABWAN010000522.1 GCA_013361015.1 Candidatus Zhuqueibacterota bacterium
TGGCGTTTCAACAGTTGGTTTATGCGGAAAATTTTATTATCTTATGTATGAAAAAGAATGAACTGATTCAATTGCACGGGGCAATACCAAAACGGGCCGGAGAAACTAATGAAAAAAGTGACGATTGCAGAAGTTGCCAAACGGGCAAACTATTCGAGTGGCACCGTTTCAGCGGTCATTAATGCAAAGAATTCCGTCAAGCCTGCAACCCGCGATCACATTTTGAAAGTCATGAAAGAGCTGAACTTCCGTCCCAAAGGCATTGCGCGAAATTTGAAAAAAGCGACGCAGGATAAGAGCATCGGTATCATCATTAAGGATTTGAACTATCCTTTTTACACTCACATTGCGACCGGGGCGCGGGAATATGCCAACAGCAAGGGGTATTCCGTCATTGTGGCCAGCTCGGAGAGCGATCACGAGCGCGAAAAGGAATTGTCACACCTCTTTTCCGAGAAGGACATCAAGGGTGTGATCATCGCGCCGACCGTGGAGGGCCGGGCAGAAATCGAGCATCTGTTTCAATTGCGCATGATCAACTATCCGTTTGTTCTGTTGGAAGACGTGAAGGGTATACAGGCCAACGTCGTCGCAATTGACAATTCGAAGGCAATCAAACGAGCCGTGACCTACTTGATCGATAGCGGTCACACCAAAATCGTACATTTTGCCGGCCCGCCCAACTCCTCCCACACGCAAGAGCGCATCGAAGGTTTCCGGCATGCTTTCAGTGAGAGTACGCTGGCGTTTCATAAGGACATGATCGTTTCCGTTGGGTCCAACTACGACGAAAGTTTTGCCAAAACTTTGGAATACTTCAAAAGCATAAGCAGAGAAAATTATCCGACGGCGATTGTTTGTTTTAACGATCTGCAAGCTTTGGCAGTTCTGACGGCCCTAAAAGAACTGAAGCTCTGCGTGCCCGAAGATATTTCCATCATCGGCAATGATGATATCTATTATGCTAAAATCTACCCCGTGCCGTTAACCACCATTCGAGCGCCGCAACATGAGATCGGAAAAAAGGCCGCGGAAATATTGATAGAAAATATTGAATCCGCAACATTGCTTCCTCCCAAACGTGTGGTTTTAGACACAGAATTTATTGTCAGAGAATCTTCAAAAGTGTTGAAACACTGAGCCTCAGTTTACGAGGTAGCCTGCTGCGGTAATTCTTATTTCTTTTGTAAGAATTTCCGTCGTTGCGCTTTTCGTCTCCGGAAGCATACCTCCCACGGCAATTTCAAACCCGCCCGGTTCCACCACAAACTGATTTCTCTCGTTGATGCACGCGAGTTGTTTCGGCTGCAAGACAAACTCGACGACTCGCTTTTCGCCCGGCTTGAGATTGATGCGCTTAAAGCCTTGCAGTGCGCGAATCGGTACCGGCGCCGAGGTCGCTAGATTTTTTACATAAAGCTGAACGACTTCATCGCCCGCCCGCCCGCCGGTGTTGCGAATCTCCACGGAGATTTTTATGTCGTCTCCGGCTTTGATTTCTGCGGGCGTGGAGAGATGGCGATACTCGCATTTCGCGTAGCGCAGGACGAGTCCAAACGGAAACCGCGGCTCGCCGGCAAAATAGCGATTCGTGCGCCCTGTCATATTACAGTCCGCAAACGGCGGCAGTTGTTCGACGGATTTGCAAAACGTCACCGGTAATCTGCCGGCGGGATTGTAATCTCCTAAGAGCACGTCGGCCAGCGCAGTCCCGCTTTCCTGTCCCGGGCACCAAAGCTGGATGATCGCAGGAATGTTTGCATTCGCTCAATTCACGGCAAGCGCGCTGCCGCTGCTGAGCGGGACGGCCACAGCGGCCGTCCCGAGGCGGTGCTAAACAACAGTTCCGGAGGAGCGAGTTATTTTTCCACCGTCAATAGGACTTTCTGCAAGTCCTCATCGCGGGAGGAATTTCCCACCATGATTTCAAATTCTCCGGGTTCCACCACATAATTCATATCAATGTCATAAAACGCCAAATGCTCCGGGGTGATATCCAACGCCACAGTCTTCGTCTCCCCCGGCGCGAGCGTGAGGCGCTGAAATCCTTTAAGCTCTTTCACGGGACGTGTCGCCGAACTGACCTTGTCACGAATGTACATCTGCACCACTTCATCACCAGTCACTCTGCCGGAGTTTGTCAGCTCCACTAACACGCGCGTCGCTTCTTTTGGTCGCACCACAGTTTTTTCCAAACGCGGTTTGCCGAAGCGAAAGTGCGTATAACTGAGACCAAAACCAAATGCATAAAGAGGCGCAACGGACTCGAAGAGATAACCGCGGCGCGCCGAGGGTTTGTAATTATAGTAAGCCGGAATGTGTCCGGCCGAACGCGGAATCGTGATCGGCAGCTTGCCGCCCGGATTCTCATCGCCGAACAAAACTTCCGCCACCGCTTGGCCGGTTTCTTGTCCCAAATACCAGCATTCAAAAATCACCGGAACTTTTTCGACGAGATTGCGCACCGAGAGCGGTCTGCCATTGAAGAGAAATACAATGACCGGCTTGCCGAGCGCGGCCATGGCATTCACCAGCTCATCCTGCCGGCCGACCATTTCAAGATCCGCACGATCACCGAGGTGATTCAATGCCCAAGCCTCGCGCGAGGTTTGTTCGTTGCCGCCAATGGCAAGCACGATCACCTCGGCTTGTTCCGCCACCTGCACGGCTGCGGCGATACTCTTGCGGTCTTCTTCGGCATCACTGACTAGCACCTCATCCTGATGCCACGAACCGCCGATCGTAATTTTGCATCCTTCGTGATACACAACCTTCACCGTATTTCCCACGCGCTCTCGAATGCCCTGCAGTACGGTCGAAACGTGCTTGGGCTTGCCGCTGTATCCGCCCAGCAGCTCGCGATCGGCATTGGGACCGATGACCGCGAGTGTTTTGATCTTTTTCAAATCAAGCGGAGCAATGCCGTTATCGTTCTTGAGCAGTGTAATGGTCTCGCGCGCAGCCTGCAATGCGAGCCTGCGATTGGAGCTGCTTCCGACAATGCGCTCGGCGGTGGCAGGATCGACATACGGATCTTCAAACAGCCGCAGCTTGAATTTGTAAACTAGCATCGCGGCAACAAGTTCATCGAGAACGGATTCTTCAAGGCGGCCTGCCTGCACCAGCTCGAGCAAGTGCTTGTAACAATCAGGCTCCGGCAACTCGATATTCACACCGGCACGCGCCGCCAGAAGTGCAGCCTCTTTTTCATCTTTCGCCAAATGATGGCCGAAGAGCTCCGGCCGTTCATGCAATTCGCGAATGGCATAATAGTCCGAAACTACAAAACCCTTGAAACCCCACTCCTCACGGAGAACTTTCCGCAAAAGCCACCGGCTGCCGTGTGAGGGCACGCCGTCAATCTCGTTATAGGAAGCCATCACACTCATGGCTTTGCCTTTTTGAATGGCTTCCTTAAAAGGATAAAGAAAAACTTCCCGTAGCACACGCTCGGATACATTTACCGGCGCGCAATTCGTTCCAGATTCCGGCTGGCCATGCGCCGCAAAATGTTTCAACGTGGCGATGAGGCTCCTCTTATCTTTGAAGGTGCCGTCACCTTGAAAGCCCTGCACCGCGGCCACGCCCAACCGCGCAACGAGATAGGGATCCTCTCCAAAAGTTTCTTCCACGCGGCCCCAGCGCGGATCGCGGGCAACATCCACAACCGGCGTCAGCGCCTGATGCACGCCACGGGCGCGCACTTCTGCGGCAGTCATTTCATAGAGCCGGCGCACCAGCTCGGGATCGAACGTGGCGCCTAAGCCGATGGGCTGCGGGAAATTAGTGCCGTCGACAGCAGCTTGGCCGTGCAAACATTCTTCATGAAAGATCACCGGAATTCCGAGACGGCTATTTTCAACAAAGAATTTCTGAATGGCATTCGCCAGCTCGGCCTGCTTTCCGGCGTTTATACCTCCGCCCGCATCGCTGAGCCGGCCGACTTGACCTAAACCATATCCATCTTTGTAATGAGCTTTGGCCTTTTCGAAGTCGAAGTTGCCCCTTTCATCCACCAGCGTCCGGTTCTTGTCCTGCCAAACACAAACCATCTGAGCAACTTTCTCTTCGAGCGTCATGCGTGAGAGCAAATCCGCGACGCGCTCTGTCGTCGGCAGATTAGGGTTCATGTAAAGTGCTTTGTTCTTCATATTCGGCTTTGCTTGAGAAAAACATTGATTCGATTCACAAACGGGAAGTTGAATTTCAACACAAAAAACGGCAACGGATTCGCCTCTCGACTGTCCACCAACTCCTTTGCGTCCGCAGATGAGCAAAAAAAAATTGACGGCAAAACGTATTATTTGAGGTAAAGCTTGCGACATCTCCTTGTGTCTGAAATCACCAAACGCCCCAGGGCCCGGTGCTACGCTTGCTGTCTTCGCGCGGTCAAATCTTCCTCAATTTTGACCATCATCTTATTCGTGAGCGGATAACGAATCATCAACAGTCCACCGGCGATTCCGAAAATTGCAGGAAAGATGCTCAACAGCAGCACAATGCCCTTCATCGCTTCCGGGGTCTGGCTCTGATTCGCAACAAACCCGTAAAAGCCGAGTATCCAGCCGACAAACGTGCCGCCCAAAGCCAGTCCCAACTTGAGAGCAAATAAAGACGCCGCCATCAAAAGCGCGGTAGCGCGCCGGTGGTTTTTCCATTCGGAAAAGTCGGCAGTGTCGGTATACATCGCCCATTGCAGCACCGAGACCGGCCCGACGAAGAATGAGAAAAGCAGATTGAGCACATAGATGAGCATGACGTCCTGCGGGCGCGCCACATAGAACAGGGCGTTCACAAGGGCCGCGGCGATGAGAAATCCGGCGTAGGTGTTTTTCTTGTCGAGAATCTTCGAAAACCACTTGGTGAGCACGACGCCGATGATGGT
>JABWAN010000523.1 GCA_013361015.1 Candidatus Zhuqueibacterota bacterium
TGCCCATGGCCATGGCTTCGACCAACACATTCGGAATGCCATCGCGATCCCCATCTTCCTGCACTTCGCAAGCGAGCGCAAATAGCTCCGCATGGCGATAATATTCCAACAATTTCTCTTGCGGCATCGGCGCCAGTAACTCGACGCAATCACGCATCTGCAAGGTGGAAAGCAATTGCAGCAATTCATCTTTCATGGGGCCGCTGCCCACAATGCGGCAGTGGAATTGCAGGCCTTGCTGCCGCAGCCGGTGTAAAGCGTGCAGCAAAACCGGAAAACCCTTTTTGGGCACAAAACGGCCGATGGAGAGAATGTTCGGAACGGCAGTGGGATGGAGCTTGGTCGGTACGGTGAAAGCTTCGAGGTGCAAGCCGTGATAGCAGCGAAAGATCGGAGCGGCGTTGCCACTTACTTTTTGCAGATAGTCTTTATTGAACTCCGTACAGGTGACGACGAAACGCGCATGCGCAATTTTATCGCGTAAGAAATCGTGTTCTTGCAGATAAATATCCTTGGCGTGCGCGCTGAAGCTGTACGTCATGCCCGTGAGCCAGGAAGCGAAGAACGCGACGGTGGTGGGGCCGTGGCTGAAGTGAGCGTGCAAGTGCGCAACGTCGATTTGAGCGCAACGGCCGTTGCGCGAGGCCGCCTTATCACGGTCGCGCCGGTTATTCAAATGGTTCTCGACCAAGTAAGCGGCTTGGGCGAAGCGCTTGATGGTGGAAGAACTGAACTGGCGCAAACTACGGAGCAGCGCAAATGAAAATGCCGACCAATACACGCCGGGCTTGCGCCACCAAAGCCGCACATTCGCCTTGATAAATGCGAAGAAAAACGGCCAGAAGTAATCCGGAATGTAAGTTACTTGCGCACGCACTCGCTTGACGTTTTCATGCACCGCGGTTTCGCCAGGGTTGCGCATCGCGATGATGTGCAGCTTGAAGCCGAGCCGCTCGAGGAGAAGAATCTCGTTGAGAATGAAGGTTTCCGAAAGCCGCGGATAGCCTTTGAGAATGAAGCCGATCGTTTTGTCAGAGGTGTTCGTCATGATGCCGTGGCCGTGATTTGGTTTTCCAATTCAGAGGTCCGATTGCCTTACTCAACAAAAGCTCTGCACGTCAGTTTTGCATGTTCAAATCTTGTTATGTGGTAAGCAGCAAACTCGCCACCTGTGAAGCGCCTGCGAGCGGCGGAAGCATGGTTTCATTCATGCTGCTGCCATTGGCCAGTTTCTGCACGATGAGTTCCGCCAAGTTGTCGGCGGTGAGATCGTGCGGATGAATACTACCAAACAATCCGCGGCCCGACATGATGCGCGTGCGCATTGTTTGCTCCGCGCTTGGGCCCGCGCGCGGTACCACGATGGCATTTTTCCGAAAGCACATAATCTCGCTGACCGTGTTGTAACCGGCCATGGAAATGACCAGATCGGCGCGGCGCAAAAAACGAATGCTGTCGCCCGCCATGCGCCCGACTTGGATGGGCAGACCTCTCGACTTGCGCGCGAGCAAATCGCATTGCTCTTGGTGCACAAAAGGCCCGGTGGCAATGAAGGCGCGTAACTTTTTTTGAGAATCGAGCCGCTGCACCGCATCGATGAAGCGATCCATGAAGTACGCGGCGTCCGCACCGCCGCCGCCCGTGATGAGAACGAACTTTTCGTCGTCTTTGATCATTCCTGCCGGCGCATGGCCGGGGGTTGCTTCCCGGCAGACATAACCGCAGTAATGCGTTTTGGCTCTCAAGGCCTGCGGGAAGTCATATTCATTCACAGCATCGAAGAACTCGGCGCTACCGTAAATATGTACGGCATCATAGTACGCGGTAATCGCGTCGAACGCCCCCTCGCGCTGCCATTGCTGGCGAATGACCTCCGGCGCTCCCAAAATATCGCGCAACCCCAAAATGAGTTTGCTGCCGGGACAGAATTTTCTGAACGTGTGCAGCGGCTCAACCAATTCGCCCAACGCCCCGTGCGGCATGTGATCCACGAGAAAAACCTCGGGACGAAAACTCAAAATCACGTTCCGGATAATTTCGGAGCGGATGCCCAGCAGCTCGCGGTCGTTCATGTGCAAACGATCGGAACGCCAAATGCCGGTATCAACCTTGACGAGCGTTGGAATTTTGATGAAGTCGCAATGCGGTGGAAGCCGAAAGAAGGGTGCGACCGGGGAATCAGCAATGATCAAGCAGGAGGCTTGTGGGCAGCGTTTTTTGATCTGATAACAGATATTGACGTTGCGGCGTAAATGTCCCAAGCCCAGGCCGTCTTGGGAATAGATCAAAAACTTTGTGAATGCTCTGTGCGCCATCGAGATTCCAGTGCGAAGTTGTTATTACACGGCCAAGCCAAAAGCAAATGATCGGCCCGCGCTTCATTGTCCGCAATGAAACGAAGGCAATGCCACGGACCGATGCGGCTCGGTCCGTTACGAGGCGGTGACCGCCTCAAATGTTTGTGACCAACCGATTAGTTCCTGTATGCTCTCCGAGATTTGGTTGAAACCGTCGAATGAAAGTCCTTCATATGATTTAGCGGAACCGAACCGAGGCCCGTTGCACAAATGCTCGTAAAGAAACTTTTTCACAACGTCCGGTTGAAAGTTTTCCGGTGCGCTCATAGCAACCAGGCCGCGCTCGTGCAGCCGTTGCGCCCGGTGATAATTATCCGGCTGTTCGCCGGCATTTGGAATGAACAGCGCAGCTTTGCGATGCGCCAGGATTTCACTCGCTACGTTATACTCGCCGGTGCAGATCACCGCATCGGCGTGGCGGACGTAGTGCCGCAGGTGCTTGCTAAACCTTTTGAAGCTGACATGTGGCAAGGCCTGTGCTCGCCGAGCAAGATTGCGCTTCTCCGCCGAGGTGAGGCTGTGGCCTGCGATAATCACGCTGCGCACTTCCATGTGATTGCTCTCCAAAAAACGCAGGTAGGTATCAAGCATCGCAAAATCATCCGTCCCTCCTTCAGTGGTGAACAACACCATCGGAAGACGACGGCCCATTTGCGCGAGCTTTTCATGCATTCGCTTCGGCACTTTTTCATGGCCGGACAGATACCCCGTGTAGATCAATTTACGCGAAAGCGACTCGGGCAAGCGATAGGCCTTGGCCACGTCGAAAAAGGGACGCACACCCAAAATAAAAATGCTCTCCGCAAAATTTGTGAACACTTCCACCGCGCCCGCACGCTCCCATTGACGCTGTACGAAATCCGGAGCGCCTAAAGTATCGGAGAACGCCCAGGCTCGTTTCGCCTGGGGCAGTTCCGTTTGCAGGCAAGCAAGAATTTTATTCATTTCTTCAGGAATGTTGAGCAGTGTATCATCCAACCAGACGAGATCGGGTCGAAAAGTTTTCAACGTGCTGGTAGCAATCTTTTGACGGATGCGAAGTGTGTTGCTGCGCTCCAGCTTTAAGCCCTGCCTGGCCGAATTCACGGTCGAGTTCGTGAGTGAGGGTAAATGCACATAATCCACGCGCTCGGCAAGCTTGAACCGCCCAATCGTGGCAAGGTCCGTGAGCACCAAAATGGAGCACGTCTCCAGCGTTTGGGAAAGCGAGGCTGCAATGTCGATAATACGGGCAGTCCGTCCCATGCCACGAGTGGTATTGCAATACATCAATATACGCAGCGAAGGCATGCTTCCGTCTCTAGTGAGGGTATGCCCGACCCAAAAAACAAATAAATATGCAACCCCGGCCAATAAAATACATTAACGCCGGAGCATGAGTTGCCGTGCTCTTAATGCTTGCAAAAATAAACAAAAAAGCCAGCCCGTTAGGTAATTATCTCTTACCTACGCAACCGGTATTCGCTGTTCAGATGATCTGGTGAAACTGAGGAGGGAAAATTTGGCGTGACTCCACAACAACCCACACTCACATACCCGTAATCCGTCGACAGGTTAGATTCGGAATTGGATTTGGATTACGAGACCATTGCGCGCCAAAAATCACAACGGCGACAATATAGAAAGATTGACACGGAAGTCAAGTTCTTTTTCAGAAGTTTGCCATGTGTTGCATCAACTCCAACAGCCGCTCCAAATCCGCGGCTGAATAAAACTCCATTTCGATCACACCTCCTTCGCCTTTTTTTTGAATACGAACCTGGGTTCCAAAAATGCGGCGCAAGCTGTCTTCTACTTCGCGAATATCGCTCGGCGTTTCCAACGAAGGCTTGGATTTCTTTTTCTTGCCCTTTTTGTCCCCGCCGGCCTCCTGCGCCATCTTTTCAACCTGGCGGACCGTCAACTGATCTTTGAGTATCTTTTTCCACGCTTCGAGCTGCGCGGCCTCGCCGGGTACACCGAGCAACGCCCGCGCATGCCCGGCCGCAAGCTCGCCTTTGGCGAAGTCTTCGCAAAGGTTCTCACGCCAAATGATGACTCCGGTCGGCATGGAGTATTGATCCCGAGTGATGCGTATTCGTTTTTTCCTTATTTTGATATCACTGACCCCAAGAAGAATCACACCCTAGAATTCGAGGGAGTCGACGCCAACTCTGGCGCTAATTTCATTTGGGCATACAAATATTACGAACGTTACCCTGAAAGAAGAATAACTAGGCTTCACAGACTTCTGAATGACGCAACCTCCGCACCAAGGCTATTGGTTTGCCTTCAAGCCAAGCATGCAGATGGAAGCACCGCATACTATTTCGACTGCGCAAACTCTGCCAAAGACGGACGCTTCTCTCAGCTGTTCAGCCTGATTTTCGGCGATGGAATCCCGCCATCTTCCGGTGTTTTTGTCGTTCGCCCGATTGATGCATCAGTCTTTTGTGCAGATGCTCCCCTACAGGAGCTGCTCGATAAATTTGATGAGATCAAAGAACGTGGATGGATAGAGACTTTGCGCAACGGTGACACTGGC
>JABWAN010000524.1 GCA_013361015.1 Candidatus Zhuqueibacterota bacterium
AACCATGTAGCGGGAACGGGATGGAGAGAAACGAGTGTATCCATTTGGGCCTCCTGAGGTGATTACAGATGTTAGTCACCACAGAAGACCGCATTTTTATTATGGAAAGTCAAGGATCACTGAACCGTGCCTGCAGAAGGGTTTGGGCCGTTCACTTCACATAATTGAGCACTTAACATAATTTCGTCCCAGGGCTACCGGACGAATCGCGTTCTCCACGAGGTTGTTGTCGATCTCCAAACGGCCGTCGCGCGTGTAGGCTTCAAGCTTCGACCACTGTCCGAGCATATAGCCGATCGCTTTGCCCATCGCACTCTTCGGTAACACTTGCATGCTGTGTTGATGGAGCCAGCTTTTGATCTCTTGCAAAATGGGTAACGCGTGCTCTTGCCGATGCGCATGCCGTGCCTCGAATGACATCTGTGCTTCGCGCGCTTCTCGTTCGAGACGATAGAGCGCTTGCAACTTCATGAGCATCCACGCGGCACGCTCGCGGTCTGAATCTTGCGCCTGCTCGAAATAGCGCCGCGCATGCGCAAAGCAGCCCACGGCCACCACACCTGGCTTTGCGAGGATGTCCTCGTAGCCGGTGTAGCCGTCGCATTGCAAGTAGCCTTGAAAATTTTGCAGCATCTCGTTCGGCCCCGCGCGACTACGGCTCGGACGATAATCAAAGAAAACCAGCTTCGCCACCGGATCATAATAGACCCAATAATAACCCAGATGCGTTTTACCCGGCTTGGTGTGATCTAAAACTGGGATCGGCGTTTCATCGACCATCAAATAGGAAGACTGCGGGAGGGTCACACGCAGAAGCTCATGCAGTGGCAGCAGAGCGATACCACATGCTTTCATCCAACCATTCATTGTGCTTTCGGCAATGTCAACCTTGCTGCGGCGACACTGTTGCTGGAGACGATAGAGCGGCATGTGATCCACATACTTGCTGATCATCATGTGCGCGATTAAACTCGGCCCGACACTGCCTTTCTCAATCGGACGCGCAGGCAAATCGGCCATCACAATGCCTTCACCATTGGGCTTGGCATACTTGGGGCGGAGATATTGTTTGACATAAAGCTCCGGTGGTACATACTCCAGTTCTTCGGTTTTCTCTTCGCCAATCTTGGTGAGGCCGCTCACGTCTTCTTTGGGTTCGAGTCGAATGACTTCGCGGCGCAAATGTGCCGGCCAGGGTTTGCGGACGGGTGGGGTGCTGGTAGCAGACTTCTTCTGGCGTCGTGTATAGGTGATGGTTTGGGTGGAAACCGCAGGCGTCGTAGGAGGTACTTTCTCTGGTAGTGCGATGGCAAGCTGCTGCGCATTAACCACAGGCACAAAGCGCTCACGCTTTTGTCCGAAGATCAAACGCCGCAGCTGCGCGAGTTCTTCATGCAGACGGGCATTTTCGAAAAGGAGTTCTTCATACGTGAGCATGTGTGCGGTTTCTACCATGCTCAAATATAAGCACAGAACGTGCGAAAACCTGGGTCTATTTTCATGCCAGACGTTTTTCTTTTGAATATCTGTGTCGGCGTTTGATGGAAGTAAGATCGATGCCTTCGAGAATTAACAGCAACTCGTCATAGCGCAGTTCCAGGGACGTTTGTTCGGCGAGATTACTTGGTAGTTGAAAAGTGCCTTGCTCGAGGCGCTTATAGAAGAGCCAGAAGCCGCTGCGATCCCAGAGTAGGAGCTTCATGCGATCGCGGCGGCGGTTGAGAAAGACATACACGTCACCGCTGGTGGGATCGCGCGTGAGCGCGGAAGTCACGAGACCCGAGAGGCCCTCGAAGCTTTTGCGCATGTCAGTGGCATGGGCATAGAGAAAGAAGCGCAATGTGCTTGCGAGTGGCATCATGGTTTGGCCTGCTCCGCACGAATGAGCGCTGCGAGCACGGAAGGATCGACCGTGTCTTGGAAGCGGATCACGATACCAGAGGGAAACTCGATCTCACACTTGGAAGATGGCGCTGCAGGTTGGGTAGGCGCAATCCGGAGGGGAATGAAATCGGCGGGAGGTTCATCGGCTACGGCCCTGCTGGCGGGCGTGGCAGTTTGTGCCGCCAACGCTTGGCGCAGGCGGTACTGCTTGAGCCAGTAATGGAATCGTGAATAGGGCAGACCTTCGTGTTTGCAAAACGCGATTTGCGAGAGTGAGCTCATCAAATACCGCTCGATCAGAGCGAACATCTCTTGCGCATGCGCTTCTTCGCGGTAGCGTGGTTCCATCTTTCTTTCCTTTCGTTTTGGCCAGATGTACAAAGACAATACGAAAAATGAAAGATGGGTTCACCGAGGGGATACCAACCAACTCCTGGAGGGTTTATAAGCGCATCACGTTGGCCGACATCTTTCGCGCGCACGCTCCCGCGTATTTGGCGAAGTTCGGAGGCCGCATGCTGCCGAGCCATAAGCGCGCGCTCGCGGATATCATGAACTGCCGCACCGTAGCGCTCGGCGGGCAAGTTTATTTCTGCGAGCACTGTCAGGACAAGCGCTACAGTTATCACTCGTGTCAAAACCGCCATTGCCCAACGTGCGGGAACGATCAAGCAACGGAGTGGCTCGCCAAGCAGCGCGAGCTCTTGTTGCCCGCGAACTATTTCATGGTTACCTTTGCGTTGCCCGCGGAGTTGCGCGAGCTGGCGCGGCGGCAACAGAAAATTATTTATGACCTCTTCTTCAAAGCTTCCGCAGCAGCGCTCCTCAAGCTCGGGCGAGATCCGAAATTTGTGGGTGGCGAGCTGGGCTTCTTCGGCGTGCTGCAAAGTTGGACGCGTGATTTGCGCTATCATCCGCACATTCATTATCTCGTTGCCGGCGGCGGCTTGTCGGATGACGGCAAGCAGTGGTTATCTTCGCGCGAAAATTTTCTCGTGCCGGTCAAGGCGCTCTCGAAAATTTTTCGCGGCAAGTTGCGCGACGCGCTCAAGCAAGCGGATTTGCTCAAGCTCGTGCCGCCGGAAGTTTGGCAAAAGCAGTGGGTGGTGCATTGCGAACCGGTGGGCACAGGCGAGGCCGTGCTCAAATATCTTGCGCCGTACATCTTTCGCGTCGCGATCAGCAACAAACGTTTGGTGAAATCCGAAAACGGCTGCGTCACGTTTCGCTATCGTGAATCCGGCAGCAAGCAATGGAAGACGCAGACGTTGGTCGCGGAGGAATTTCTTCGGCGCTTCTTGCAACACGTGTTGCCCAAGGGCTTCATCAAGGTGCGCTATTACGGTTTCTTGTCTTCACGCCGGCGCGCGCGTTTGGAGAAGATCAAAACCCTGCTCCAGGTTTCACCCGCGCAAACTCCGCCTCAAACGCAAGCGGCAGAAGACGCTGCCGAGCTACCCGTGATGCGCTGTCCGAAATGCGGCAACGTGATGCGGCTGCTCGGCGATCTGCCGCGCAAAGCGCGCCTGCCGCCGTGAAGCAGAGGATGTGGCCAAGCATTATGGGGATAAAACACCCGCGCGATTTTTTTCGGAGGGGTGAAAGGAGAAGCGCATTGCCTCAAAAAAAATGTTACCCAAGCATTTTGACGGAGGCGTCGTTGCCTCATAATTTATGTTACCTGAAACCGAAGGACATAAGTTATGAGCCATCAATCCAAACGAGAATTTTTGCAGACGATGATCGTCCGTTATCGCAAAGCTTCTCGTGCTGAAAAACGCACACTTTTGGACAGTGTGTGTGAGGTTTGCGGCTATCATCGCAAGTATGCGATTCGGTTGCTCAAACCGCCGAGCTGCAAGAAAGAACCTTGCGTACTCAAACCTCGCGGACGCAAGCGCAGCTATGACGATCCGCTCATCATGCGTGTGCTCATCGAGATTTGGCGCGCCGCCAATCTCCCGTGCGCCAAACGCCTCAAAGCGATCTTGGCGCTGTGGCTGCCGTTTTACGATCTGGAGCTGCCGCAAGACGTCCAGCAGAAGCTCCAAGATATTTCCGCCGCGACGATTGATCGTCTGCTCAAATCTTCGCGCGGAAAATATCGCAAACGCGGCCTGGCCACCACCAAGCCCGGTTCGTTGCTCAAACATCACATCCCGGTCAAAACCAATCAGTGGGATGAAACCGTGCCCGGCTTTCTCGAGGCCGATACCGTGGCCCATTGCGGCACCTCGATGGCCGGCGCTTTTGTTTTCACCGTCAACGCGACGGACCTTGCTACGGGCTGGTCAGAGCAACGTGCCGTGTGGGGCAAAGGCGAACGCGACGTGCTTGCTGCGATCACCAGCATCGAGCACACGCTCCCCTTCAAAGTGCGCGGCTTCGATTGCGACAATGGTTCGGAGTTCTTAAATTGGCATCTCGAACGCTATCTGCAAAAACGCAAACGCCCGATTCAATTCACGCGTTCGCGGCCCTATCACAAGAACGACAACGCACATATCGAAAACAAAAATTGGACCCATGTGCGACAGTACCTCGGCTATCAACGCTTCGACAACCCGGAGATCACGGCGTTGCTCAACGAGCTTTACACCTCGGAGTGGCGCTGGTTCATGAATGTGTTCATGCCTTCCGTCAAGCTCATCGAGAAGAAGCGTGTGGGCTCCAAGATCGTGAAGAAGTATGATCAGCCCCAAACGCCCTTGGTACGGGTTCTTGCTTCAAAGCATCTCTCTGCCGAGGAAAAACGTAAACTCAAAGAACAGTGTCAGGAGTTAAATCCATTTCTTTTGCAAAAAGCCATGAGCCAAAGGATTAAACGCATCCTAGCTTTGGCAAACAACAAGATTGTGTCTGATGAAAAAATTACAGCTTAAAAACCCCAAAGCCCCCAGTCTTCCTGCGGAAGACTGGAAGACTTTTTCTATCTTCTTCGGTAACATTTTATTTTGAGGCAACGGGGAAGTACGCCCGCGACGCGAAAATGACG
>JABWAN010000525.1 GCA_013361015.1 Candidatus Zhuqueibacterota bacterium
ATTGTATTGGTGGATTGGTGGAGTAATGGAGTTTTTGAGTGCTGAATTGTTTTTGCTAAAGGCTGGATGCTAGCGTCTCCCCCACTGTCATTCCGCAGGAATCTCTTCTAGTGCTCGGATCAAAGCCAATGGCGAGCGGTGTGACGGTATTACGTTGCATAAAACAGAAAGACAACATGTCGAATCTCCACATCGTCAAACTCAGTTTGAAAGAGAAGAACACAATCATCGCGCTCGTGCACACGTTGCTGCGTGAATTGGAAGGCGAAAGCGATGAGTTTGCGGGGATAGATCAAGAAAAAATGCTCCGCGAGCTGGCGCAGAACGAGGAGAGATTCAATGCCTTCGCTGCCCTCAACGAACGCGGCGAATACGCCGGCATTCTGACATTGGTCGAGACGTTTGCAATTTATGCAGGCGGGAATTATGGCATGATCGATGAAATGTACGTCGCGCCGGAGTATCGCTGCCGCGGCGTGGGAAAAATGCTGCTCGCCGCGGCGAAAGAATACGGCCGCGCAAAACGTTGGCGGCGCATTGATGTCACCGCGCCGCCGGAAGAGGATTGGCAACGCACTGTGAAATTTTACGAACGCGAAGGCTTCGTCTTCACCGGCCCGAAGTTGCGGTGCAAGTTATAAAGCTATAACAGCGCCCGCAAAGGCGCAGAGACGCAAAGAAAGGCTAAAAAGCTTTCGCTTTTCTTTGCGAAAACTCTGCGCCTTTGCGTCTCTGCGTGAGTGCTTTTGCTTTTTGCATAGAGTCACACTAATGCTGCGGGCTGAAAAAAATCGGTACCTGCACCGTCGCGGCAAGCGGCTCGCCTTTCTTGCGCCCGGATTTCCACTGCACGCGCGAGACCGCCAGCATCGCCGCGGCATCAACGTTTTTATATCCCGAACTCTTCACGACTTTCGTCCCCACCACGCGGCCATTGATATCGATCTTCGCCTCCACCACCACGCGCGCGGATTTGTTTTGTTTCAGAATTTCATCCGGCGGCTCCACCACGGCTTGCAATGCCGCCATGCCGCCCACCGGTTCCGGCGCTTGATCCATTTTAGGAGAGACGATCGTGACTTTTGCTTCGTCCCAGCCGCCGTTGTCGCTCAACTCCGTTTGCGGCGACCTCGAACCCGCGCAGCCCATCAATAGCAAAACGAGAGCGGCAAACTTGCTTGTTGTGTGCATGTGCTCCTCTCTAAACTCAAAGGTGAATTGCATCACGGCGCGAAACAATCTAAAACAATGAGGTGCGCGAACCAACAAGTTTTTGTGTGCAAGAAAATTCCTTGCGCTGCGAAAGGGGCGGTGATATATTGATATAGGAAGTGGTCACGCTAGATGCAACGGATCGCACAAAAAACAATACATGCGTACCAGTTTATAGACAGACTTTATGCATCCGCCCGAATTACAGACAGCAAGCCTTGCAGATCTTACCAACATCATTGCAACCCTCGCAGGCGTTTTACTTGGATCTCTGCTAGAAACGATCAAGTCGATAATATTGAAACCAAAGTTAAGAGTGTTCTACGATCATTCGGCTGTCGTGGCTGATGCCATGAAACTCCCTCTCATTGATCACCAAACAGGTCGTCAGTCGCAAGACGCTTGGTCATATTATTTTAGAATGCGTGTTAAGAATGAGGGACGAGTGGCGGCTAATTCTGTTGAGGTATACGCAGCATCTCTTGAAGAGGAAACGGTTGCGGGGCAGTTCAGAAGTAAAACTTTTATCCCCTTGAACCTTGCTTGGTCTCACGGGACGAAGCTACACTCATCTGGGCAGCGTTTAATCTATTTTCCATCGATTTCACCAAACATGAGCAAGCATTGTGATATTGGACATATTTTTAATCCCAAACTTCGTACACCAGAGCGTACTTCTAATTTACAAATAAGTCCAGACGAGGCGGATTTTCAATTCGACCTTATGGTTGAGCCGAGTTCTCTGAGTCACATAATAACCAAGGGGAAATATCGTCTTAAGATTGTGGTAGCTGCTACAAATGCAAAACCTAAAGAGGAGACATTCAAGATTTCGTTTTCAGGAAAGTGGTTTGATGACGAAGATCAAATGCTCAAGCACGGCGTTGAAATAGAATTGGTGAAGAAGTGACGATACTGAAGAATCAATGACAGATGTGAGTATTTGATTATCAAGAAGAATGAACTTGTTTTGCGGCAACCCAGCTAAGAACTCATGTCCGATAAACTCCCCCCCCTCGAACAACAAACCCAGCAGCTTCGCGAGCAGCTCAAATACATTGAAGGCCTCGTCGTCAATGTGAGCATGCGGTTGGATGCGCTGCAAGCGGAGCTTAAAAAGAGCGGTGCGTCTATTCCAGCGCAACCGGCTCCATCAATCGTTGAACCAGCGCCGGCTCATGTTCCACCTCCAGCGCCGACAGCAACGCCCTCGCCTGCTCCGCTTTTTCCGGCGCGTGTTGAGAGCAAACAGAAAAGCCGAGAATGGGAGGCGATCATTGGCGGGAATTGGTTCAACAAAATCGGCATTGCGGCCATCATTCTCGGCATCGCATTTTTTTTGCGCTACGCCATTGAGAATGATTGGATCAACAACACCGGCAAAGTGTTGCTCGGCGTTGCTACCGGCCTTGCGTTCATTGCCGCGGGCGAGCGCTTTCAAAATAAAATGCTCAAAGTTTTTGCGCGCGGGTTAACCGGCGGCGGCGCGGCTATTCTTTATCTCTCGCTCTATTTTGCGTTTCAAGTTTATCAGCTCATTTCACAATCGCTCGCGTTCGGTCTCATGGCGCTCGTGACCGCCGGCATGGTCGCGCTCGCGTTGCGCCACGCCTCGCGCACGATTTTACTCTTCGCCATGTTCGGCGGATTTCTCACGCCGTTTTGGGTGAGCACCGGCGCAGTGCGGCCCGCTGCGCTCTTCACGTACATCGCCATTCTCGATCTCGGGCTTGTCGCCGTCGCGCTGCGCCACAATTGGCGTTTCGTGAATAGCCTGTGCTTTCTCGCTACCGTGTCGCTGTACTTCGGCTGGTACAACGAGTATTACACCGCGAGCCAATTTTGGATCGGAGAAATTTATCTCACCGTTTTTTATCTCATCTTTGCCGCGCTCGCGTTTCTCATCAATCTCGTGCAACGCAAGCCTGCGCAAGTTTGGGACGTTTTGCCCATCCTCGGCAGCGCGTTCTTTTTCTTCCTCGGCAATCTCGGCTTGCTCGATTCCATCGAAGCCTCGCGTTATCACAGTTTGCTCTGCGCGGGGATGGCCGTGTTTTACGGCGGCCTGAGCTATGTTGCGCTGCGCCGCGTGCGCGAGGACAAGCTGCTCGCGCTGTTGCTATTGGGCACGGCTACGGTTTTTCTCACGCTCTATTTTCCATTT
Source organism: Candidatus Zhuqueibacterota bacterium (assembly GCA_013361015.1). Taxonomy (GTDB): domain Bacteria; phylum Zhuqueibacterota; class Zhuqueibacteria; order Zhuqueibacterales; family Zhuqueibacteraceae; genus JABWAN01. The sequence goes on from JABWAN010000525.1 coordinate 3,377, forward strand.
GAGTTTGAAGAAGAATGGCTCGCGCTTTCGTGGTTCGTGGAAGCACTCGTGTTGATGAATCTCGGCCGGTATTTGCGCCTCGAACCGCTGCAAGGATTGGCAACCGCAATTTGGATGCTGGCCCTACTCGCGCTCGCGGGACAGATCATCGATGCGCAGGAACAAACCACGCCGCGCCACGCGTACGCCACATTTTTCACGGCGAGCATTTGTACCTTGCTCACGATTGCCGCACAGGGCTGGTCTAAATTCAAACCCGAAGGCATGCTCGCACAACTCAATCGTGCGTTCGAAATCATCACGCTGCTGTTGCTGCCGTTTCTGTTGCTTGAGTATCGCACCGATCTCGCTTTGTTGAGCCTCGCGCTCGTGCTCTTGGTTTTCATGCGAACACCGCAAATCACCGGCTACGTGCCCGCGACTGCGGTGCTCTACTACGTGCCGGTCGCGGCTGTGCTCGTCATCTTGCATGAATTCGACCCGCACTGGCTGCCGTTCGCAAACTATCGTCTCATTTTGAATCCGCGCTTTTTGTCTTATTGCGCCACGGCGCTTTTGCTCGCTTATTATATCACACAAAAGGAAAAACTCGCACCGTACGCCGTATCGCCCGAAGGCTTGCGTTTGTTAATGATGGGCAGCAGCATCGCGATCATCGTGGTGCTCTTCGCGGCGCTGACTTTGGAGACCATGGCGTTTTACGAATTTCAAGAAGAGCAAACCGGCAGAAATTTTTATGCGCCCCAGCAATTCGTGCTCTCGCTCGTTTGGTCGCTCTATTCACTCACATTGTTGGGGCTCGGCATTTGGAAACGCATACTACCCGCGCGATTGGCCGCGCTCGTCCTCTTCGCGCTCACGCTCGTCAAAGTGCTGTTCGTAGATTTCTGGCTCATCGAGAAATTCTATCGCATCATCTCTGCCATTGCCTTTGGCGCGATACTCGTGTACGTGTCGTATCTCTATCAACGCCATCGCGAGAAGATCATAGCGGTGGTGAAGGGGGAGGAGTGAAGCAGGGATTGGGGTATTTGGTTATTGGGAAATTTTGGGATTGGGATTTTCAGAATTCAGCGCCTAATTACCCAATATCCTAATATCCCAATTCCCCGCGAAAGGAGTTTATCATCTCAATATCACAATCCAACTTCTCAGGCTGCCTGCACGGCCTGCACGTGCTTGATCTTTCGCGTGTGCTGGCCGGTCCGTTTTGCACGCAGTTGCTCGGCGACATGGGCGCGGAAATTATCAAAATCGAGCAGCCGGGCAAAGGCGACGACACGCGGCAATGGGGGCCACCGTGGTTTCAGGGCGAGTCCGCGTACTATCTCAGTTGCAATCGCAACAAGAAGAGCGTGACGATCAACCTCAAACACAAAACCGGGCAAGCATTGCTGCAGCGTTTGGCCGCAACTTCCGATGTGGTGGTTGAAAACTTCAAAGCCGGCGCTCTCAAGAAATTCGGTTTGGATTACGACTCGTTGCGC